>JBFWQN010000443.1:0-4908 GCA_050249405.1 Hyphomicrobiaceae bacterium
CGATTTGGTTCGGCGGCGCACCTGCCCACGCGATTTGGCCTGCATTCCGGCCGGCCAGAGGGCGGCGTTCGTGCAGTGATATTGCCCCGTGCTATCCTCCCCCCATGAGCCTCCACGTCCGACAGAGTCAGCCCGCCACCACCCAGGCCGCCGAGGGGATGCCGCGGCGTGCGTGGACGGTAGCCGAGGTCGAGGCGATGGTGGCGGCGGGGATCATTGCCGAGACCGAGCGCATCGAGCTGATCGGCGGTGAGATCGTGCCGATGTCGCCCGAGGGGGCCAACCACGAGACGGTGAAGAAGGAGCTGAGCCGCTTTTGGCTGAAGCGCGTCGCGGACGACGTGGATGTGGCCACCGAGACCACCTTCCGCCTTGGCGAGCGAGATTTCGTGGAGCCCGATCTCGTCTTCTGGCCCCGCGCGCTCGGCATCCGCGGCCTCGCGCCGGACGTGGTGCATCTTGTCGTCGAAATTCCCGATTCGAGCCGCGACTACGACCTTGGACGCAAGGCCGCCATCTACGCCGGGCTTGGCCTACCCGACTACTGGGTGATCGATGCGCGCAGCTTGCAAACGCGTGTGCATCGCGATCCGCAATCGAGCGGCTTCGCCTCGGTCGCCACCTACGATCATACCGAATTGCTGACACCGCTCCGCCTGCCGGCGCTCGCGGTGCGCCTCGCCGATCTCGGGCTCGTGCCGGCGGCGGAGTAACGGTCGCGCCCCCTGTCAGCTTGCCGGTCCGAAACGGCGGGCGGCGTCGATGGCGAGGCCGGTGGCCACGCTGCCGAACGCGTCGCCGGCGATGACGTGGGCGGCTGGGAGCGGGCGCAGGATCGCCTCGCGCACGGCCGGCATGCCGCTCGACCCGCCGGTGAGGAACACCGTCGAGACGGCCCCGCCGGCCACGCCCGCGTCGGCGAGCAGCGCCCGGACCCGTCCCTCGATGCGGCCGAGGCCGTCGGCGATCGCCGTCTCGAGCTGCTCGCGCTCGACGTCGAGCGCCAGTCCCTGGGTGACGTCGGAAAGCTCGACCCGCGTCGCCTCCGCGCCGGAGAGGGCGATCTTGGCCTCCTCGATCCGCGCCAGCAGCGCGTGGCCCTTGCGGTCCTCGACCACCCGGATCAGGCGCTCGATGCGCTCCGGAGCGGCCGACTCCCGCAGCACGCCGCGCATGCCGGTGATCACCTTGCCCTCGTAGAGCACGTTGATGCGGTGCCACGTGGCGAGGTCCGCATACCACCACGAGGGCGTCTCGAGGCCCTTGCTCGTCAGCGCGCTGCCCTTGCCGAGAAAGGGCATCAGCGTCGCGAGGCTGAGATTGCGGTCGAAGTCGGTGCCCCCCACGCGGACGCCGTTCCAGCCCAGGATGTCGCCCCGGCGGTCGGCCTTTCGGCGCAGCTCCGGCCCGACCCTGACGAGAGAGAAGTCCGAGGTGCCGCCGCCGATGTCGGCGACCAGCGCAAGCTCCTCCGTGGCGACGCCGGCCTCGTAGTGGAGGGCCGCCGCAATGGGCTCGAACTGGAAGGCGATATCGCGGAAGCCCGCCGCGCGGGCCGCCGCCTCGAGCTGGGATTGGGCGGTGCGGTCGGCTTCCGGATTGTTGTCGACGAAGAAGGCGGGCCGGCCGAGCACGACCCGGGATGCCGCCTCGCCGCCACTGGCCGTGCTCTGGCGCAGAAACGCGAGGAACGCCGTCAGGATTTCGGAGAACGCGTAGCGGCGCGATCGGACCTGCGTCATCTCCTCATAGAGCGCCGTGCCGAGCAGCGTCTTTATGGCCCGCAGAAGGCGCCCCGGCTCGCGCATGAGGTAGCGCTGCATCGCCTCGCGGCCGAATGTCGTCGTATCGTCGTCGAAGCTGAAGAAAAGCGCGGTCGGCACCGCCGTCGCGCCGTCCTGTAGCGGCAGCAGCCGCGCGCCGGTGCCGTCGTCCAGGGCGACGGAGGAGTTGGACGTTCCGAAATCGATACCGCACGCGAGGGACATGGCTTTTCTGCTCCGGCGGATCGCGATGCGGGATGCACGTCGGTGGCCATGCGAAGCCCGCCGTCCGCCGGCCGGGCGTGTCGCCGGCCGCAACGCGAGCGCGCCATAAGCCGCGAGTTGAGGATGCCGTCAAGCGTCGATGCGCACGCCCTGCCGGCAGCGCTTGACAGCCACCCCGCGGACGTCCCATCGCTCCCCCGACAGCAAGCCTCGGAACCGCCCATGCCCCTCACCCTGCCCGCCGTGAGCCGCGACCGGCTCGTCGCCATCATCAGAGCCCGCTCGGTCGAGACCGGCCGCACTTTCACCCTGGCCTCAGGCCGGACGAGCGATTTCTACTGCAACCTCAAGCCCACAATGCTGGACCCGGAGGGGGCCTTCCTGCTGGGCGCGCTGATCGTCGAGGCCGTCAAGGCCGATCGTCCGGACCTCGTCGGCGGCCTCGAGCTGGGCGCGGTGCCGCTCGCGACGGCGGCGGCGGCACTCGGCCACGCCATGGGGACGCCCTTGCGCGCGTTCGTGGTGCGCAAGCAGACCAAGGAGCACGGCACCAAGAGCCTCGTCGAAGGCCTGATGCGGGGAGACACGCTGAAGGGCCGCCGCGTCGTGATCCTGGAGGACGTGACGACGACCGGCGGCTCGTCGATGAAAGCCATCGAGGCCGTGCGCGGCGAGGGCGCGGAGGTGATCAAGGTCCTGACGATGGTCGACCGGCAGGAGGGCGCCGCCGAGGCCTTCGCACGCGCCGGCATTCCGTTCGCAGCGTTGGCGACGGCAACAGAGCTGCGGTAGCCAGAGCCCAGGAAAGACGAAGGGCGGCCCGTTGACGGACCGCCCTGCTGATCGATCGGCGATCGCCGGACGCCTACTCGGCAGCCAGCTTGAGGGCCGGGGCCGCGGCCTTGACCTCGGCATCGACATGCGCCTCGAACTTGGCGAAGTTCTTGTTGAACATGTCGACGAGCGACCGCGCGGTCGCATCGTATGCGGCCTTGTCGGCCCAAGTCTCGCGCGGGTTCAGGATCTTGGGGTCGACGCCCTCGAGGGCAGTCGGCACCTCGAAGCCGAACATGGCGTCCTTCCGCATCGGCTGGCCCTTGAGCTTGCCGGAAAGGGCGGCGTCGAGCAGCGCGCGCGTCGCCTTGATCGGCATGCGGTGTCCGACGCCGTATTTGCCGCCCGTCCAGCCGGTGTTGACCAGCCAGCAGTCGACACCGTGCTCGGCGATGAGACGGCGCAGCATGTTGCCGTAGGCGCTCGGATGGCGCGGCATGAAGGGCGCGCCGAAGCACGTGGAGAACGTTGCCTGCGGCTCGGCGCCGAGGCCCTTCTCGGTGCCCGCCACCTTTGCGGTGTAGCCGGAGAGGAAGTGGTACATCGCCTGGCTGGGCGTCAGCTTGGCGATGGGAGGAAGCACGCCGAAGGCGTCGGCGCACAGCATCACGACGTTCTTCGGATGCCCCGCCGTGCCCGTCTCGCTGGCATTGGCGATGAACTCGATCGGATAGGCCGAGCGCGTGTTCTCGGTCAGGCTGCCGTCGTCGAAATCGACGTCGCGGCCAGCACCCTTGATGACGACGTTCTCGAGCACGGTGCCGAACCGGCTGGAGGCGGCATAGATCTCGGGCTCGGCCTCGCGCGAGAGGCGAATGGTCTTGGCGTAGCAGCCGCCCTCGAAGTTGAACACGCCGTCCCTCGACCAGCCGTGCTCGTCGTCGCCGATGAGGATGCGCTTGGGATCGGCCGAAAGCGTCGTTTTTCCCGTGCCCGACAGGCCGAAGAAGATGGCTGATTCACCACCGTGGCTGACGTTGGCCGAGCAGTGCATCGGCATCACGCCCATCTCGGGCATCACATAGTTCAGGTAGGTGAAGACCGACTTCTTGGTCTCGCCGGCATAGGACGTGCCGCCGATGAGCACCAGCTTGCGCGAGAAATCGCAGGCGATGACCGTCTCAGAGCGGCAGCCGTGGCGCTTGGGATCGGCACGGAAGCTCGGCAGGTTCACAACCGTGAACTGCGGTGCAAAGCCCGCGAGCTCGGTCGCCGTCGGCCGCCGCAGCAGGTGGCGGATGAACGCCGCGTGCCATGCATACTCGGTGAAAATGCGGGCATTGAGCCGGTGATTGGCATCGGCGCCAGCGTAGAGGTTCTCGACGAACAGCTCGAGCTTGGCGGCGTGGGCCAGGAAATCGTTGTAGAGCGCATCGAAGTGCGCCGGCGACATGGGCTTGTTGTTGTCCCACCAAACCTGCGCCTCGGTCGAGGCGTCGCGCACCGTGAATTTGTCCTGCACCGAGCGACCGGTGTGCACGCCGGTCTCGACGACGAAGGCGCCGCTCGACGCCAGACGACCCTCACCACGCCGGACGGCGAGCTCGAGGAGCTCCACGTGGCCCATGTCCTGATGAACTTTGGCCGGAACGCTGAGTGGGAAGGGTTCTTTGTGCATAGGACCGCGCTGCTTCTGACGTGACATGACCTCGGCGCCCGATGCGTCCGAGGCCCCGTTGCCATGATGCCGGGCATAGTGGCCGACCTGGCGCGCCCTGGCATCACTGCCGACTATGAATGCACCCGGGCACTTGCAAGAAGACTGCCTCTAGCAGAGCCGCATGCCGGTCGAAAACGCCCCAATAGTCGCACTTCCGAAGGGTGAAGTCCAAATCGGATCATGCTGCAACTGCGAACAAGATGAAGTGGTTATGACGTTCCGTCGAGCGAGCGGCGGGGGTGGCGGCATCCGCTCGTGCCACGACTTTGCGGCACACGTGATTGTCCAACTTCACCTAGTCTGTTGCCCTATCGATCTTTTCGCCGATCGACGAAGGCTCCCGGCAGTTGCCCCCTCGTCAACATCGCCCGGCACGCTGCACTGCCGAAATAGGGCCTGCCAAAAAATTTCGCCGCCCATTAAGCT
>JBFWQN010000444.1:0-4899 GCA_050249405.1 Hyphomicrobiaceae bacterium
TAACGTCTGATGCCCCTGCTCGAAGCCTTCGAGCCACAATTGCGCGATGCCGTCCGCCGCTGACATGACGCCTCCCCACTTGTCGCGGCGCCAGCATCGCTCCGAAGACTGAATTATCCCTTAGCCAATCGGCTCTCGTGGATGCCGATCGGGATCAGGGCTTCGGCTTCCTCGGCTCCTGGGCCTCGACCGGGCCGCCAGCGTCCTTCCAGCCCTTGAAGCCACCAAGAATATGCGCGACCGGCTTCAGCCCCATATCCTGGGCCGTCTTCGCCGAAAGCGCCGAGCGCCAGCCAGCGGCACAGAAAAAGACGAACTTCTTGTCGGCGGCGAACTGCGGCTTGTGATAGGGGCTCTCGGGATCGATCCAGAACTCGAGCATGCCGCGCGGGCAGTGGAAAGCGCCCGGCACCTTGCCGTCGCGCTCGAGCTCGCGCGGGTCGCGGAGATCGACCAGCACGACGTCGTCGCGGCCGGCGAGCTTGACCGCATCGACCGCCTCGATCTCCTCGATCTGGGATTTGGCGGCGTCGAGCAGCTTCTGGAAGCCGTTGGTGATCTGCTGTGGCATGGGAACTCCTTGGTTTCGCGGCGGCAATCTAGGCGATCGGTGGCGATTGCGACACCCGAACGGCGACTAAGCCGAGGTCTCGGTCGCGATGCGCTGGAGGACGGGGCGAAGGTGGCCGAGGAAGCGCTCCGGCGCCTCCGACATGGGGAAATGGCCGAGGCCGGGCATGACCTCGAAGTGCCGTGCATTGACCTTGCGAGCGAGGTCTGCGGTCAGCTCCGGCGTGGCCGAGAGGTCGTACTCGCCGGTGAGCAGATAAAGCGGACAATGGCCGTCGGCGAGCGGCGAGAGATCAATGTTCCGGAGATCGCCATCGACCATGTAATATACGAGATCGCCCGCGAAAACGCCTGGCCCACCTTGCGCATAGTGCCAGAGCGTCTCGGCACGGTCCGCCGCAGGTGACGTCGGGGAGATCAGGCAGGACACGAAGGCCGCCGAGACGTCGCCGCCGTGAGCATCCGGTCGATTCGTGACCTCCAGCTGGCGCAGCGCCGGATTGGCGCCGGGGTCGGCATAGATGGCGGACTGGAGGCCGACTGCTGCACGGAAATAGCTGCCGTGCTCCAACGCCAGGTGGATGACCGCTCGGCCGCCGATGGAGCAGCCCATGACGACGGGCCGCTCGAGTTGCAGCGCCCGCGCGACGGTCATCACCGTCTCGACGTAAAGCCGAGTGGTCAGCCGATAGACCTCGCGCTCGAAGCCGACAGGCGGCGACGACTTGCCGTGCCAAGGCAGGTCGAACACGATGACGCGGAAGCGCTGCGTCACCTCCGGATCGTTGAGCACGGCGCGGAACTGGCGACCATCGGAGCCTGCGGTGTGCAGGCACATCAGCGGGATGCCGTCCGCAGGACCGGCCTCCTCGAAATAGATTCGATGCGGGCGGCCGTCGAGATCGGTGTGCAGGTAGCGGCCAACCACCCCCTCGATCCAAGGCTTGCCGACCGGTGGCGGCGATGGCTGCACGGCGCGGGGGCCGCGCACGGCCGCGAACACCTGCTCGATCAGCGTCAGATGGCGGCCGAACTCCAGCAGATTGCCGGCGACCTTCAGATGGCCCACCCGCATCATGCCGTCGAGGCTCTGGTAGCCGACCGGGGGCACCGGCGCGGCGTAGGCGGCCCAGGCCGCGGGCGAGGCCTCCAGCTCGATGTCCGGCGATGCGGCCAGCTCCCGCTTGACCTCGATCACCGGGCCACCGAGACGGACCGACCATGGCTCGTCACCGTTGCGAATGCCGAGGAGCAGGCGTGCGAAGCGGTTGCGGCGGGCCAAGGCCGGGTTGTCGGCAAGCGCATCGGCCAACGTGTCGAACATCGGTGAACCTCGTCCAAGTGCAGCCGCTATACGGGCCACTGTCTTCGCCCCGGGTTGCAGCAGGCAGCGGTAGTCCGAGTCAAGCGCGCCGTCGGCTTGCCGCCGCTGCCGCGCTCGTCCAACATCCGCCCCTTCCTTCGCGCCTACCCTCCGGCCAGGACAGCCATGTCACAAGCCACGCTCGCCGCCGGCCTCGCCCGGCGGCTTCCGTTCTATTACGGCTGGGTCGTTCTCGCCGCGGTCTGCTGTGCGGCGGTAGCGAGGACGGGGCCGGCAGTGGCGACGCTTTCGATTTTCGTCGCACCGATGACGGCGGAGTTCGGCTGGTCACGGACAGCCATGTCGGGCGCGGTCTCGCTCGGCGGCGTGCTCGCCGCGCTGACGTCGCCAATGATCGGCAGCTTCCTGGACGCGCGGGGGCCGCGCACGATCTTGATGCTGGCAGTCCTGACGACCGGGCTCACCATCCTGGCGCTCTCGGGTATCGGCTCATTGCTGGGGTTCTACCTGCTGTTCTGCATCGCGCGCCTGTATTTCGCCGGTCCTTTCGACCTCGGCACGCATGGCGCGGTCGTCAACTGGTTCGTGGCCCGGCGCCCGCTCGCAACCTCGATCTCGACCTTCGCGCAGATGATCGGCCTCACGATGATGCCGCTCATCGGCTACTTCGCGATGCAGCATGGTGGCTGGCGCACGGGCTGGCTCGCCATCGGCGCCGTGGTGCTGACGGTGGGGTTCGTCCCGGTTTGGCTTCTGATGGTGCGGCGGCCGGAGGACCTCGGGCTGGCGCCGGACGGAGCGGCGATATCTGGCCCGCCGCAGGGGGCTGGAGCCGTGAGGCCTGCCACCGCCGAGGAGCCCTCCTTCACGCGGGCGGAGGCGCTGGCGACACCTGCGTTCTGGCTGTTGTCGCTGTTCACGCTACTGGTCTATCCGGTGCAGGCGGGCATGAGCCTGCATCAGGCGGCTCATATCGTCGAGAGAGGTCTCGGCGCCTCGGTGGCGGTCACCAGTGTGACCACGCTATCAGCCACCTCGGGGCTGACAGGCCTGGTGTTCGGCGTGCTGCTACGAAAGATCGGCATCCGAGCCGGGCTGGCGATCTCGGGGCTGCTGATGTGCTCGAGCTCGCTCGTGATGGCGCAGGCTACCACTCCGGCGGCAGCCCTGCTCGCCGCAGCCCTTTTCGGGACCGCCATGGGTGGCATCCACACGGTGCCTCCGGTGGCATGGGCCGACTATTTCGGCCGGCGCAGCTTCGGGGCCATTCGTGGCGTCGCCCTATCGATCCAAGTGGCCGCGCAAGCATCGGGCCCGCTGATCTCGGGCGTGCTGCGCGACTGGACGGGCTCGTATCACGCCTCGCTCACGACCTTCGCCGTGCTCGGAGGCTTGGCGGCCATCGCGGCCCTGGCCATCCGCGCACCCAGCCCGCGCAGGCCTGCAGCGTGAGGCGCTCACTCGGTATCGGCGGCCCAGCTCTCGAGGCCCTCGGGATCCAGGATCACAATCTCGCCGCCGTCGACGCGAATGAGGTCGGCCTCGCGCAGCCGGCCCAGCTCTCGGCTCGTGTTCTCGCGGCTGAGCCCCAGGTAGCTGCCGAGATCGCGTTGGGAGAGCTTGAGATCGAGGCGCGTGCCGTCATCGACCTCGCGGCCATGCTGCTCGGCGAGACGGAGAAGGCCCAGCGCCGCCTTCCTGGCCATCTGCAACTGGCCATGCTCCACCATCGCGGACGTCATGCGCAGCTTGCTGGCGAGAACCGCGACGATGCCAAGCAGCGCCTGGGGGTACTTCTCGAGCACCGCCAGCATATCCCTGCGGTAGATGACGGCCGCCTCGGTCGGCTCCAGCGCCGTGGCATCCGCCGAGCGATCCTTACCGTCCAGGGCGGCGATCTCGCCGATGAGGTCGCCGGGGCCGAGAAAGCTCAGCACCGCCTCGCGTGCCTCGTCGGTAATGTTGGAGACCTTGACCTTGCCGGAGAGGAGGACCATCAGGCTGTCGCCCTTATCGCCCCGGCGATAGAGCATCTGATTCTTGTCGAAACGGGTCGGCCGAGCCCGCTGCACGAGAGTGTCCAGCGCCTCGTCCGGCAGGCAGCCCAACACGCTCTTGAGCTTCAAGACCGAGCGGCTCTCGTCATTGAACCTCGACATGACAGCTCCTTTGGGACGATGCCGACCACGGACCGGCGTTCTGCAGAGTTGCAATACTTACATACAGCATTGCGGAGCAGGCAGTGCCTTGCGGCACACCGCACGCGGGACGCACGCCCGGCCAAGATTGAATTCAAGGTAATGCAACCTCGCCGTGGGGGGTAGTGGCGGGGGGTGCACGAAGCGCTACGGCCCGCCCGAGACGCGGTGTCGAGACACGGTTGACAGCCTCCTCGGCCGAGCATAGCTTGCGGCCGACTTTCCAAGGACGTCGTGTCGTGCTGTCCCGATGCCTAGGCATCATGGGGCCGTCGTGGCGTTTTCCGTCCCAGCCTCCAGGATTTGCTATGAAAGTTCGCAACTCGCTCAAGTCGCTGCGTGGCCGCCACCGCGACAATCGCGTCGTCCGGCGCAAAGGCCGCGTCTATGTGATCAACAAGACGAACCGCCGCTTCAAGGCTCGCCAGGGCTAAGCGCCCAGCGGTGACTGCTTGCGCTTCGGCTTTTTGACGCCACGATCGGCTCGCATTAGAGTTGATACATGAGCACAGCAGGTCGCGTTCGAAACAGATGGGCCGCCACGGCGTTAGCTGCGGCGGCTTTCAGCGTTGTCGCGCTGGATATGCCGGGCTTCCGGCTTGTCGCACAGACGGTCCCCCAGGCTCCCCCAGCCGAGCGCAAGTCACCAGGCGATCCCGGCAAGGAAGCTCCGAAGCAGGCACCGACGCCATCGCCGAAGACGCCTCGCGGCCTGCCGCAGCCACGAGCGGACGGCGCCCGGGCGCTGGACAAGCTGCCGCAGACCGCCGAGGACAAGAAGCGGCAGCTTTCGGATCTCTATGCTCT
>JBFWQN010000445.1:0-2769 GCA_050249405.1 Hyphomicrobiaceae bacterium
ACAGATGGCTGCCGGCGCCGGTAGCCCACCCGACGACGAGAGAGCCGGTTATGGTCGCACGCATCTTCAAGCCTGCCCGCACCGCCATGCAGTCCGGCCCCGCCCGCACCAAGGAGTGGGTTCTCGAGCACGAGTCGAGCACGCCCCGCGAGATCGATCCGCTCATGGGATGGACGTCCTCGCGCGATACCGGCACCCAGGTGCGACTCGAGTTCGACACCAAGGAGGAGGCGGTCGCCTACGCGGAGCGTAACGGCATCGCCTATCGGCTCACGGAGCCAGCGCCGCGCAAGATCGTGCGCAAGACCTATGCCGACAATTTCCGCTTCGGGCGCATAGGCTCCTGGACGCACTGAGCTGACGGCTCAGTCGATGCGCGGAATTCCGTCCGGCTCCGCTCTGGCAGCCTAGCCCTCTCGCAGCCTCGACGCAGGCGGTCCACGGGGGATCGCTGCGTCGAAAACTCCGACCCTCTGTCGGCGCCTCAGGGCGCCAGCGTGGGCGGTGGCGGCGGTGGTGCATCCGGATCGTGCTCACGATCGGTGCTGAGCTCGCGCAATCCGTCGCGGCCGTAGATGTCGGGCCAGAATTGGGGTTGCCCGTCGGGTGTCGCCCAGGCCGTGATGTAGACGAAATACACCGGCAGCGGTCGCGCCAGTGTGATGTCCACCGGATTTCCGGCCGCCAGGATGTCGTCGACACGGCGGCGGTCGAAGCCACCCGCCTCGTCGCGCGCCACCCACGCCGCCAAGTCGAACACCTCCTGTACGCGCACGCACCCGGCGCTGAAGGCCCGTTGTGCGCGGCCGAACAGCGGCTTCATCGGCGTGTCGTGCATATAGACGCCGTGCTCGTTCGGCATGTCGAGCCGGACGAGGCCCAGGGCATTCTGCGGACCCGGGTCTTGCCGGAGCTTGGTGCTGTTGGGATCGAACTGAGACCAGTTGATCAGCGTGGCATCGACCTCGGGCCCGACGTAGCTGCCGGTGAGCACCCGGATCTGCTCCTTCTTCAGGTACTCGGGCTCCTTGACGAGGCGCGGTGCCACGTCGAGCTTGGCCACGCTGTCGGGCACACGCCAGTAGGGAAAGAAATTGAGGGCCCGAACCGCCGCCTTGACGACGGGAGTCTCGCGGCCGGGACGCCCGGCGATGACGCGATGGCGTTGGGCAACCTTGCCGCCCTCCACGGCCTCCAGCTGGAACCCCGGCACATTGACGAGGATGTAGCGATCCTCGCGCGGCGCCCCTTTGTCGACGAGGGCGGCGACACGATCGTAGTTGAGCTTGATCTGCGCGAGGCGCGCCTGCACCGGAACGTTCATGGCGGCAATGGTGGCGCGGTCGATGCGTCCATTGACCGTGAGGCCGTGCCGCTTCTGGAACAGGCGCACCGCCTGCTCCAGCTCGCCATCGTAGGTGTAGCCCTGGAACGAATCGCCGCCCTTCAGCTCGCCCGTCGCACGCAGCCGGCGCCGCACGATCGGCACGCGATCGTCATCGTCGCCGGGACGGATCAGTCGCGTGCCGGGGATCGGCTGCCAGCTGCCTTTCTGGGCGATCGCCTTATAGCGGCCATAGGCGAGGTCGAGCGCCTCGAGCATGCTTTCGCTGCGCAGCGGCTGATCGCCGACGCGCAGGTCGTCGAGGGGGGCTTCGGCATTCCGCGGCGGTCGCCTGTCCACAGAAGCTGTGGTGGGAGAGCCGAAAATCTTGTTCGCCCACTCCATCTGGGCGGCGGCAGGCCCTGATGCCAGCGTCGATCCGGCCACGCAGGCGAAGAGAGCCGTCTGCAATCGGCGCGACAGAGTACCGGCTCGAGCGCGACCTGCGCAGAGCCCGAACGACCGCTGATTGCCTTGCCGAGCGCCCATCCTGCCCCCGTTGATGCCTGTGCTGTCCTCGCGGCAGGAGCCGCGCCGTCCTCCGGCTGCCGATCCCGCCGCGACTCTGTCGTCCCAAGGCGACCCGACGACTTCAATGCGGCCATCATGTGACGCCGCAGGCCATCGACCATTGGACCCTATAGCCGATCCAAGGCTGCCACCAAACACTCCCCCGTGACGGCCAGTCCTTCACTTCTTGCATGACACGGCGACCGACGCGCGGCTGGACGCGTCACCCACCCCTCGTCATCATCGGCCGCCATCACGAAGCAAACCGGAGAACGCCCATGTCGGCCCCCGCCATCCTGACCAGCCTCGATTCCCGCGGCGTGGCCACCGTCACCTTCAATCGTCCCGAGGTGAACAACGCTTACAATGCCGATTTCATCCAGGGTGTGCTCGACGGGCTCGACAGCCTCGGACGCGAGCCCGGCCTGCGCTGCGTTGTGCTGAAGGGCAACGGCCGCCACTTCCAGGCCGGCGCTGATCTCAAGTGGATCAACTCTGTCCGCCCACAGAGCGCGGAAGTCAACCGCGACGCCTCGCGCGCGACCGCCGATGCTGTGGACCGCCTCAACCGCTGCCCGGTGCCGGTGGTGGCTCTGGTGCAGGGCGGCTGCTTCGGGGGCGGCACGGGAATCGTCTCGGCCTGTGACGTGGTGATCGCCGCCGACAACGCCATCTTCTCGATCGCCGAGGTGCGCTGGGGCCTGCATGCCGCGATCATCGTGCCGCAACTGAACGATGCGATGGGCGTCCGCCAGGTGCGCCGCTACGCGATCACGGGAGAGCGGTTCGACGCCCACGAGGCACGACGCATCGGTCTGGTGCACGAGGTCGTGGCGCTCGACCGGCTCGAGGCTCGCGGCGCCGAGATGGTTGCT
>JBFWQN010000445.1:2779-4888 GCA_050249405.1 Hyphomicrobiaceae bacterium
CTCGACGCCTTGATCGAGAGCCATTCGAGTGCCCGCCAGACCGCAGACGCTGCCGAAGGCCTCGCCTCCTTCGCCGAGAAGCGCCGCGCAGCGTGGGCGCCGAAGGGCTGAGCACCGCCCTCGACGGCCCCGGACGGGCATCCGGGGCCGCGCGAGCACCTTCTCTCGTCGCGTGGCGTGGCGTGGAAGCTGGCCCATTGCCGCGAAGGGGATCGCCCCTTTCAGCGCAGGCTTCCCGGCGCAAGCTCCACCAGCTTGCCGCCCTCCATGCGCAGGACGCGATGCATGCGCCGCGCAAGGTCCATGTTGTGGGTGGCGATGAGAGCGGCGACACCCGTCCGCTCGATCAGAGCCACGAACTCGCCGAAGACATGCTCGGACGTCTGCGGATCGAGGTTGCCGGTCGGCTCGTCGGCGAGCAGCAGGCGCGGCGCGTTGGCGAGCGCCCGGGCGATGGCCGTCCTCTGCTGCTCACCGCCCGACAACTCCGCGGGGCGATGCTCGAGGCGCGCGCCGAGGCCGAGGCCGGTCAGCAACTCAGCCGACCGCTCGCGTGCCTGACGCTCGGGCTTGCCTTGAATGAGCTGCGGAATCATCACGTTCTCGACCGCCGAGAACTCCGGCAGAAGCTGGTGGAACTGATAGACGAAGCCCATCTCGCCGCGCCTGACGCGCGTGCGCTGGTCGTCGTCCATGGTCGAGCAGTCGCGCCCGCTGACGAAAACATGCCCGGCATCGGGCGTCTCGAGCAGGCCGGCGATGTGCAGGAGGGTGGATTTGCCGGCGCCGGAGGGGCCGACGAGCGCCACCGCCTGTCCCGGCATCAAGGCGGCACAGGCGCCGTCGAGCACGTGTATCGCCCGCTCGCCCTGATGGTAGGTGCGGCGCAGCTCGATCAGCTCCAGCACGGCGCCGGCGTTGGCCACGTGGCTCATGTCCTGCACTTGGGCCTCACTCGTAGCGGAGCGCTTCGACGGGATCGAGGCGGGAGGCACGCCACGAGGGGTAGAGCGTGGCGAGCACCGACAGCACCAGCGCCATGATCACGATCCAGGTCGTTTCCCAGGCGTCGGGCTGGGCCGGGAGCCGGGTCAGATAATAGACCTGCGGGTCCATCAGCTTAGTGCCGAGCGCCGACTGCAGCAGCTGCCGGATGCCCTCGATGTTCCAGCAGAAGACGATGCCGAGGATCAGACCGGCGAAAGTGCCGACGATGCCGATCGAGGCGCCCGTGATCAGGAACACACGCATGATGGCCCCCTTGGTGGCCCCCATCGTGCGCAGAATGGCGATGTCGCGGCTCTTCTCCTTCACCAGCATCATGATGCCCGAGATGATGTTGAGCGCGGCCACCAGAACGATCAGCGACAGGATGATGAACATCACGTTGCGCTCGACCTCGAGGACGGTGAAGAAGGTCTCGTTGCGCTTTCGCCAGTCGGAGAAGTGCAGCGTCGGGCCGCCTGCGACCCGCAGCGGGCCGATCACCTTGTCGACGGCGTCGGGGCTGGTGGTGACGACCTCGAGCACGTCCACCTCGGCACCGCGCGTGAAATAGCGCTGCGATTCCTCGAGCGGCAGGAAAACCATCGTCTTGTCGTACTCGGACATGCCGAGCTCGAACACCGCGGTGATGGGATAGCGCTTGATGCGCGGCGTCGTGCCGAACGGTGTCGAGGCCCCCTTCGGGGCGATGAGAGAGATGCTGTCGCCGGCGTTGACGCCCAGCGCATTGGCAAGGCGGATGCCGATGGCGACGCCGCCCTTCTCGTCGAAACCGTCGAGGGTGCCGAACCGCACGTTGTTGGCGACGAGCGGCAGCTTCCTGATGCTCGCCTCCGAGAGGCCGCGCACGAGCGCGCCGAGTGTATTCTGCGACGAGGAGATCATCGCCTGCCCCTCGACGAGCGGCATGACGGCGACGACGCCGGACACGGCCCGGAGCCGTTGCGCCGCCTGCTCGTAATCCTCGAAAGGCGCCTGGATCTTGTGGACGATGACGTGCCCATTGATGCCGAGGATTTTCTGGAAGAGCTCGTGCCGGAAGCCGTTCATCACGGCCATCACGATGATGAGCGTGGCCACGCCAAGCATGATGCCGATGAACGA
>JBFWQN010000446.1:0-4888 GCA_050249405.1 Hyphomicrobiaceae bacterium
CCGCTGAGTTGCGGACAGGAGGTCGGCGATGGACAGCAGGTTGAGAATGTGGTCGAGCACCAGTCCGGCAAGCGACGGCACCGACAGCCGTGCCAGAGTCTTTATGATGCCAGCTTCCGCTATGGCCATGGCGACGAGCAGCCATGGCTCGAAACCGCCGAGCGGGACCGCCGGCCGCGGTGGCGAACCTCCGAAGACGAGGGGCGGCGCGGAGGGTGTGTCCGGCTTCGCCATCGCTAGCCCCTCCTGCTGCTGCGAAGGCTGCCTGGCCGCTGTCGATCGTGTGGCCTGTGCACCCGGCGCCAGCGCCGGTCGGCGGCGGCGGTCTGCTCGATGGTCCCCGCCTGCGGCCCGTCCCTGTGGGGCTCGTCCGTAATGTCCATCCGGTCCGCGACCGCTGCCGCGATCGCCGACAGGCGGACGACCGTGTCCTCGTCGAGATCGGCGGGGCTCGCGGTCTCGAGCAGAAGCGCGCCCATGGCGCGGCCGCCTGCAGCGACGATCGGCACGGCGGCGAGCGCTGCGCTGCCGAGCTCCGCCTCGTCCGCGGCGGCGAGCGCCACGAGGCTCCGGCGCTCGGAGACGACGGCCCGATAGAGCGGGCTGTCCGGCGTGAGCACCGGAGCGGGCGGAGCCCCGGCCGGAGCCTGCCGATGCGCGAGCCGCAGACCGGCGCCCTCGGCGACATGCACGGAGACGATGCTCTCGCCGAAGGCCAGCGTGAGCGCGCGCGCCAGCGCCTCGAAGGCCTCGGCGCTGTCCGGGGAGCGGATACGACCGAGCTCCGCAAGCAGCGCCCGGCCGTCCGGCTGGCGCCGTGATGCGATCACCCGCTCGAGACGGTCGCAGCGCTCGCGCAGATGCTGCGCATGCTCGGCGATGGCCTGTCGCTGGCCGGTGAGCTCGGCGACAGCGCGGCCGAGCGCCTGCTTGCGCTCGATCTGGCGCAGGCGGAGCTGGCCGAGGATCACCGCCGTGGCGATCCAAAGCACCGGCTGCAGCCAGATGCGCAGGAGGTAGCTGAAATGGTTCTCGCCGATCTCCTGCTCGGGCCATCCGAGCAGGCTCGCGAGCAGGATGGCGCTGCCGGCCGCGAGCAATCCGCTCGCCGACCCGTACTGCAATGTCAGCAGCAAGACCGGCAGCCAGAAAAAGTGCGGCTGTGTGTCGTTCAGGGTCGGGAAAGCCGGCACGAGATAGTCGAGCAGCCCGGGCACGACGACCAGCACGAGAATCTCGATCACGGCCGCGAGCGGCGGCAGCACGGGGAGCCCCGAAGGAGCCTCCGCGGGGCCGACCACGATGGCCGGCTCGCCCTGTCGCTTGCTCTCGGCGGTCACGGGCCTCTCCTCCCGGGGCGATCCTGTCGGCGCGCATGCCCACCGTCGGGATCGGCCGGACGTTGCGGTGTGCTCGGCGACAGTCCTAGACGACCTGCGACGGCGGCAGCAATGGCAACCCGGTCACGCTGCACCAAAAAGGCAGTCCTCATCCTGGTGACGGAAACGGCAGAGGCGCAGGAAACATCTTGCCTTTCGACGGCGGCGGTCCGAGTGGCCGCTTCAGACGCGAGCGCCGTGGTGTGCGATAGTCCGGCGCGCGCCGCCGGACCAGTCTCGGCGGCGCCACACCGGCAGCGGGCGTGGCGGTCGGCCGGCCAGATACGGCCGACGGCGGCGAGAACGGCGGCAGCGGCTGCGGCGCCCCGACGGCCGGCGTCGGCAGGGGCTCCGGCCCTGTCGTCACGGCTGGGGGAGCTGCCGGCGAGGCCTGCGGGGCGAGGGAAGGCACGGGCAGCGCTATCCGCGGCGCTCCGGTCCCGACCTCGGCAGCGATGTCGCGCAGCGTCTGCGCGGCGGTGGCGCTGCGACCCGTCGATGCCATCAGCCGGGCCCACAGCGCGAGCCGCCATTCGTCGAGCGCCTTGACTTGGACGCGCGACAGAAGCTGGCGCGCGGGCTCCGGCTTGCCCTGGTCTACCTCCAGGGCTGCCGAGAGCAGGAGGTTCTCCTTGAGCAGCCCCGCCGGGATGACCGCGCGCACGGCCTGGAAGGCCTCGGTCTGCTCCACCGCGCTGAGAGCCTCGGCGAGCGCCACGAGGTCCTCCTGTGCGAGCCTGGCGAGACCGAACTTCCGGCCGGCCTCGTAGGCGAGCATCGGGTCCTCGGCGTCGAGGGCGGCGCGTACGATGCGCTGGGCGACGTCGAGGTCGCCGAGGCGCGCCGATTCGAGCCAGCCGCGCAGGTAGCTCCGAGCCGCCGCGGTCTGGTCCCGGTCGAGCAGCAGCTCGCCGACAGCCAGCGAGATGGCATCGCCCGGCTTTCCGACCTCGCGGGCGAGGTCGATTGCCAGCTCGTAGCGGGCCTCGCCGGCCAACGTGTCGATGATCTGCAGAACGAGTGCGTCGTCGCGGCTGCCCTTGAACCAGCGCGCCGCGCGCCGCTTGGCCTCGTCGGCGGCTCCGGCCTCGAGCAGGGCTGCGAACAACATGAGCCGGTCGCTGTCCTCGCGCAGCTGGCGGCGATCGTCGACCGAGCTCAGAAGGGCGGCCGCCTCGGCGAGCTTGCCGTCCGCGGCGATGAGATGCGCGAGCCGGACGATATCGTCGGTGCGCCGGTAGCCCTTGGCGCGACAGCCCGCGAGGGTGCGTTGCTCGTCGTCGAACCGGCCCTTCCGCCGGTAGAGGCCGATCAGCTCCTTGCAGACGGGTTGCGCATAGCGCGCCGCCAGCCGCTCCTCGAGCGAGCGGATATACGCGGCTTCGTCCTGCGTGGTCCGGTAGAGCTCGGAGAGGTGTCGCTGCAGGTTCGCATCGCGCGGCCGGGCGGCCGCCAGAATCTCGAGTGTGCTCCTCGCCCGCGGGAGGTCGCCTTTCTGCTCGTAGAGGCTCTGCAGCTGGAACAGCGTGCGCTGGCTGCGGTCGCCGGCGGCAAAGCGCTGCTCGAGGATCTCGAGCGCCTGACGGTCGTGACCGTCCCGCTCCAGCATGGCGATGCGCTCGTTGTCGTCGGGAAGCAGCAGGTAGCCGACCAGGATCGCTCCGGCGAAGGCCAGCGCCATGATCACGAGGTGGGGGCTTGGGCGTGGGAGAAAGCCAAGGCCCAGCGCCTGCGGCGGCAAAAACCCGCCGCGTGACGCCGAGGATGTGTGGCGGCTACTCATGGCAGGTGAACCGGAGCTCGAGTGGCTCGGTGGCGGCCGGGGCGATGCGCAACCGGAAAAGTCCCTGCTCGTCCGCCCAGCGGGTCTCCTCCGAAAGCAGCTTGCTGTCGCGACTGGCGGACACGCGGAAGGCCCGCCGCGGCGCCGTGAGCCATGTCATATCGCCGGTTCCGTAGCCCTCCGCCGTGACGCGAAAGCCGCAGCCGTCCCGCGCGTAGCCCGATAGCTGCCATCGGCTGTCGACGAGGCTCGCCGTCGAAAGGGCGCTGTCGCGCTCGGCCGCCTCCTGGCCGCGCCGGCTGCGCAAGGTGACGACCGCGCGCTCCTTCCTGGGGTCGAGGGCGACATAGAGCGAGCCTTGATGGCGTGTCGACCCGAGTGCGCCGTCCGAGCGGGCGAGGTCGACGGCGAGCTGCTCGGCATCGTCGAAGCGGACCGTCGAGAGCGCGCCTCGCCGGCTGACGGCCCACGAGAACAGGTCGACCTGCACGATCTCCACGCCGAAGAAGTCGTCCGCGATGGCCGCATAGCGCGATGCCGGTATCGGCACCACCCGGGCGGCGCGGGCCCGGTCGAGCAGATGGCGCACCGCTGCGAGCGCGGCCGGCTTCTCTCCGGAATACATGTGATAATAGAGGTTGAACGGCTTCAGCCGCCGCGGCTCCTCCGTGTTGTCGAGCGTCCGCTCGAGCATGAAGAAGCCGTAGTAAGGGCCCGTCCAGTCGTTGGTATAGGTATTCTCGTTGCTGTTGCCGGAATAGATCTGTCGCTGACCTCCCGCCGTCCGCGAGATCGGCGGGACATAGGCCACGGACGGATAGTCGGCGTCGAGACGCGAATCCCCGCCGTTGATGTTGCGGGCACCTGCACGCCTCACACTCTCGATAGCGGCCGGGAATGGGGTCGTGTCGCCGCTCCACAGGTAGAGCGATGCGGGCTTGCCGGCTGGCGCGAGCTGGGACGCGAGCTGCAATGCGCCGGCCGTCTCGGTCGCGAGGTCGAACGGCTTGCGCAGATACGTCCTCGGCAGATCGTCCGATCCCGCGACATACTTGTCCGTGCGATCGGCGACCATCGGCTTTCCCGCGAGATTGAGCACGGATCGCGTGAACTTCTCGCGGAGCGTGAGGGTCGGAGATTGTGCGCGCTCGATGCGCTTCAGCTCCTCGGCGCGGTCATAGCTCTCGAAGAACTGCCAGTCGAACGGATGCGTGTGGGTATGCACCGCCACCTCGACCTGCGGCATGGCGTAGAGCCGCCGGGCGACCGACGCGCTCGCCGCCTGTCCACCGAGCGAGGCATCGACGTCCCCGGTGATCATGCCGACCGAGACGGGAAGGTCGGGGTAAGGGACGATGGCCTCGCGCTCGATCACCTCGGCCGACGTGCGCTGCAGCTCGCGATGGCCTTCGATCTCGGAGACGTTGTTCCAGCCGTCGCCGTCGATATGCGAGAAGTAGATGCGCCGCCCGACCAATGTCGTCACATCGGGAATCGGGTGGCGCTCGCCGCCCAGCGCCCGTGCGAAGAAGGCGAAGGGATTGAGCGTCCAGAGAACGCGGTCCGTGTTGGGCTCGTAATAGATGGCGAAATTGGAAGCGGCATAGCCGCCGCTCGGCGAGGTGGCCACCACCGCCGAGCGCGGGGTCCCCTGGCTCGCGGGGCCCTCGAGCACGAGATGGGCCTCCGTGTCCGCGCCTTTGACGGTCACCACGGGAAACCCCGG
>JBFWQN010000447.1:0-4848 GCA_050249405.1 Hyphomicrobiaceae bacterium
GTGCGCACCGGTTGGCTCGTCGCACGCGCCATCATGGCGACGACGGCCGAGCTGTCGACGCCGCCCGAAAGGAACGCGCCGAGCGGCACGTCGGCAACGAGGCGGCGGCGCGTCGCGGCTTCGAGATGCGCCAGCAGCTCTTCCCGGATTTCAGGCTCCGGCCGCGCCCGCGCCGCCGAGGGATGCGGCAGCGACCAGTAGCGCTCGAGCTTCAGCGTGCCACCCCGCTCGAGCACGCCGACGTGCGCGGGCGGCACCTTGGCGAGACCGTCGAAAGCACACAGATCATGCGGCACATATTGGAATGTCAGATAGGCATCGATCGCCGCGAGGCTCGGCGCGCGGCGCATGCCGGGAAATGCGAGCACGGCCTTCGCCTCGCTGCCGAATACGAATGTGTTGCCCGCCATGCCGTAGACCAGCGGCTTCTTGCCGAGCCGGTCGCGCATCAACACCAGCCGGTCGCGGGTTCTGTCGAAGATCGCGAGGGCGAACATGCCGGCGAGCCGACGCGCCACGTCCGGCCCCCACGCGCGATAGCCTTCGAGGATCACCTCGGTGTCGGAGCGCGTGCGGAAGACGTGGCCCTTCGCCTCCAGCTCGCCCCGCAGCTCCGCGAAATTGTAGATCTCGCCGTTGAAGACGATGGCGAGCGCGCCGGTGACATCGAGCATCGGCTGGTTGGCGGCTGCCGACGTGTCGATGATCGACAGCCGCGCGTGCGCCAGGGCAACGCCCGCTCCTACGTGCAAGCCGGTTGCATCGGGCCCGCGATAGCGGATGGTCGCGATCTGGCGCGCGGCGATCGCGTCGGCGTCGGGTCGCGCCGCGCGGGAGGCCACGTCGAAAAAGCCGGCGATCCCGCACATGGCTTTCGCCTCTCCGCCGCCGCGCCTTCCGGCTCAGTTGTGGCCGTAGAATTCCTTGTACCAGGCGACGAAGCGCTCGACGCCAACCTCGATCGGCGTCGCGGGGCGGAAGCCCACGTCGGCCTCGAGCGCCGCGATATCGGCATAGGTATCCGGCACGTCGCCCGGCTGCAGCGGCAGGAATCGCTTCTCGGCCGTACGCCCGAGCGCCTTCTCCAGGCACGCGATCAAGTGCATCAGCTCGACCGGCTGGTTGTTGCCGATGTTGTAGACCCGCCAGGGCGCATCGGAGGTGCCGGGATCGGGCTTCTGGCCGGACCACGCGGGATCGGGGGTGGCGATCCGGTCGAGCGTGCGCACCACGCCCTCGACGATATCGTCGATATAGGTGAAGTCGCGGCTGTGCCGGCCGTGATTGAACACGTCGATCGGCTCGCCCTTCAGGATGCGTGAGGCGAACAGGAACATCGACATGTCGGGCCGGCCCCACGGCCCGTAGACCGTGAAGAAGCGGAGCCCCGTCACCGGCAGCCGGTAGAGATGCGCATAGCTGTGCGCCATCAGCTCGTTGGCCTTCTTCGTCGCGGCGTAGAGGCTCAGCGGATGGTCGACCGACTGGTGGATCGAGAAGGGCAGCGCCGTGTTCGCGCCGTAGACCGAGGACGACGAGGCATAGACCAGATGCTCGACGCCGCCGTGGCGGCAGCCTTCGAGAATGTTGAGAAAGCCGGTCAGGTTGGAATCGACGTAGGCGTGCGGATTGATCGAGCCGTAGCGTACGCCCGCTTGCGCCGCGAGATGCACCGCGCGCTGCGGCTTGGCCTGGCGAAATACGCGCTCGACTCCAGCGCGGTCGGCGAGATCGACGCGCTCCAGACGAAAGTTGGCGAGCGGCGCCAGCTCCGCGAGCCGGGCCTCCTTCAGCCGCACGTCGTAGTAGTCGTTGACGTTGTCGAGGCCGATCACCTCGTCGCCGCGGGCGGTGAGCACCCGGGTCGTGTGAAACCCGATGAAACCGGCGGCGCCGGTGACGAGGACCCGCATGCTGGCTCCAGACGAGACGGGGCCATGCCCCGGTGACGGTCGGGTGACGGCATAGCGGCGGAGGGCGCCGAGATAAAGCGCCGCGCCGTCGCGCTGCCGGAGGTTGCGCCGGATGCCTCGTCGCAGGGTGGATGAATGCCGGGCACCTCTGCGTGCCTCTCCGCCGCGTTGACACGGCGAGGGCCCGCTGTTGCCCTGCCGGCTCAACGCATTGTGCCGGAAGCCCCATGTCCAGACCGCTACTGCTCTCGCCGCTCACGATACGCGACGTCACGCTGCCGTCGCGTATCTTCATCTCGCCGATGGCCACCTACTCGGCCCGCGACGGCCTCGCCAACGACTGGCACCTCGGCCATTACGCGCGGCTCGCACTCGGCCAGCCGGCGTGCCTGATGGTCGAGGCCACGGCGGTCACCGAGCAGGGGCGCATCACGAACGGCGACCTCGGCCTCTGGTCGGCGGCTCACGTCGCGCCGATGCGCCGGCTCGTCGATTTCATGAAGGCGCAGGGCGTGACGCCGGCGATCCAGCTCGCGCACGCCGGCCGGAAAGGCTCCATGCAGCGGCCTTGGCACGGCAACGGCGCGATTACGCCAGCCGACATCGCCCGCGGCGACAAGGTGTGGGACATCGTCGGCCCGACGTCGGAGCCGATGGACGAAGGCTATATCGCGCCGCATGCGCTCACGCCCGACGAGCTGGGAACGCTTGCTGGCCATTGGGGCGATGCCGCCAAGCGCGCCGTCGAGGCCGGCTTCGAGATCGTCGAGATCCACAATGCGCACGGCTATCTCGTGCACCAGTTCCTATCGCCGATCTCGAACAAGCGCAACGACGCCTTTGGCGGTGACTTCGCCGGCCGTACACGGTTTCCGCTGATGATCGCCGAAGCCGTACGGGCGGCCGTGCCGAAGGGAACGCCCGTGTTCCTGCGCGTCTCGGCCGTGGACGGCATCGACGGCGGCTGGTCGATGGCCGACACCGTTGCCTACGCCAAGGCGCTGAAGGAGCGTGGCATCGACCTCATCGACTGCTCGTCGGGCGGCCTCAAGGGCTCGGCGACGACGGCCCGCATTCAGCGGACGTGGGGGTTCCAGGTGCCGTTTGCCGAGCAGGTGCGCCGCGAGGCCGGCATCAAGTCGATGGCCGTCGGGCTCATCCTCGAGCCCCACCACGCCGAGGACGTTCTGCAGAAAGGCGGGGCCGATCTCATCGCGATCGGCCGCGAGGCGCTGGTCAATCCCAGCTGGCCCCAGATGGCCGAGATCGCCCTTGGCGTGAAGCCATTCGACGCGATGGACCGTTGGCCGGAGCCGTACTCGTGGTGGCTGAAGCACCGCGAGCGCTCGCTCGAGCAGGTGCGCCGCGATTTCGGCGAGACGTGGCGAGGGTGAGATGCGACGGAGCCGGCGCCGTGAAAAGTGGGCCGGCTCCGCTGTGCTCACTGCGCGGTGAGGCCGCCGTCGACGACGAGACCCGATCCGGTCATGAAGCCGGCATCGTCCGAGGCGAGGAAGCAGATGCCGGCGGCGATATCCTCCGGCACGCCGAGGCGGCCGATCGGGTGCGATTTGAGCGCGACGTTGCGCGCTGCCTCGGTGTCGTTGGTGCCGGTCTGCGTGGCGCGGGCGACGAACGTCTGCACGCCCATGTCCGTCTGGATCACGCCCGGATGGATCGAGTTCACCCGGATCTTGTAGCCCTTGCGGCCGTAGGAGAGCGCGGTGGACTTCGTGAAGAGCGTCACGCCGCCCTTGGTCATCGAGTAGAGCGGATCGAGCTGTGAGCCGACGATGCCGGCGACCGAGGCGAGGTTGACGATGGCGCTGCCGTGCTTCGAGCTGGCACCGGCCTCCTTCAGCGCTGCCGTGCAAAGCTTTGTCCCGAGCCAGACTCCCGTGAGGTTGACCGCGACGAGCTTGTTCCACTCGTCCATGGTCACCTCCTCGAAGTCGCGCCCGAGGAACAGGCCGGCATTGTTCACCAGGATGTCGAGCTTGCCGTACCGCTTTCTCGCCATGTCCACGGCGGCGAGCCAGTCCTTCTCGCTGGTCACGTCCAGCGGTACGGCCACGGCCTTGCCCCCTGCGGCCTCGATCTCTGCCACGGTCTCCTTCGCCTTGTCGGCGAGCACGTCGCCGATCACGACCGCCGCGCCTGCCTCGGCCATCAGCTTGGCCGTCGCCGCGCCGATGCCGCGGGCGGCGCCAGAGATGAGCGCTACCTTGCCGTCGAGCCTGTTCATCGGATGTCTCCTGGTTCTTCCGGCTGCGCCTGCCGGGCGATGGTGTCCGGACAAAGTTAATCGCAGATCTCCGCGCCTGCCAATCGATGTCTGAGGTGCTGTCTGAGGTGTCACGCGCGCTGGCGGCCGGCTGACGGCTTCCGCATCGCGAGGCTTTGAGGCAGTGTCCCCGCACAACTTGAAAATGACGGTGAGGACGGCATGGCACGGAAGTCGATGCGGCAGCGGGTGGTGGCGGGCGAGCAGGTGCTCGGCGCGATGATATTCGAGTTCTATTCGCCGGGAATTGCGCAGGTTCTGGTGCATGCCGGCTGCGAGTACGTCATCTACGACATGGAGCACACGGGCACCTCGCTCGAGACGATCAAGACGCAGGTCGCGCATTGCCGGGGGCTGCCCATCGCGCCGATGGTGCGCGTGCCGCGCGGCGAGTACCACTTCCTGGCGCGCGCGCTCGACATCGGCTGCCAGGGCGTGATGATCCCCATGGTCAACAGCGCCGACGAGGCCCGTGCCATCGCGGAGGCGACGCATTATCCCCCTAAGGGCCGTCGCGGCGCCGCTTTCTCGTTCGCGCACGACGATTATGCCGCCGGCGATCCCTTGTCGAAGATGAAGGCTGCGGATGCCCGCAACATCGTCATCGCGCAAATCGAGACGGAGCGCGGCCTCGAGGCCGTCGAGGAGATC
>JBFWQN010000448.1:0-4834 GCA_050249405.1 Hyphomicrobiaceae bacterium
TGCCGGCGACGGCCCGTTGCGCGATGGGCTGGACACAGCCCGTCAGCCATACGTCGAACACGGGATGCTCGACCGCGTTGAGCCCTGGACTTTCGGCGAACATCCAGCCGGTGAAGATGCGCTTCTCCTTGCCGTCGAGCAGTGTCTCGTCGATCTCGACGAATGTGCTGGTTTTTGGAGGCTCGGTGGGCGGACGCGAGTAGCACGCCCTCGCCGTCACCTTGAGAGCGCCGAAGCGCACTGTTTCCCCGAGCTTGGCCTCGAGCTTGGAAATACGCGCCGTTACTTTGTCGAGCGCGGCAAACACCGCCTTGCGATTGTCGAGGCGCTGGGCCGCAACCGGCGACGCAATTCCGACCAACACCACACCTGCCGCCAGGCCAGACGCGAGGACCTTGCCAAGCATGCGATGCGCCGCCTCGGCGGTCGACGGCATTCTCGATGGCATCCGCATTTCCACGGCTCCGAGGGGCTGCGAACGCGAGACGAGGTGACGTTGCCCGCTCGGTGCGCTCCCAATTCCTCGCCACGACATGTGCGTCGAGTTGGGCAGGAGCAAGGAGCCACGGACGCGGACCGGTTTAATCAGGCTTCCAGGCCGAATAGTCGCCAGTTGCTCGCGGCCGTGCCGAGGCCGTCAGGATCGAGCCCTGTGGGCGATAGGCGTCGGCCGTGCCGGTCATGTTAGGCCGATGCGGCTTCTGCCAGGGGCGCGGCTTGTACGTTTCGTCTGTCGGCGGCACATCGACGGTATAGTGCATCCAGCCGTGCCAGTCGGGCGAAATTTTCGAGGCCTCGGCGCCGTCGGCATAGACGACCCACCGGCGCGGCTTGCCGAGCGGGCCGACGCCGGCCTTTTGGACATAGTATTGGTTGCCCATCTCGTCTGTGCCGACCAGTCGGCCGCGCCATGCGGTGGTCAGCCGCAACGACCATGTGTTGCCGCCCCACCAGCTGAAGATTTCGCTGAAAATGCTCATGCGCGCCTCTTCGCCGAGCCGTGTCGGCTCCTCGTGGGAAAGCCTATGCCATTCCGATTGGGTGCTGTCCATGCCCAGGCGCCAGGGCAAATCGCCCGGATCGCGTAGGCGATCCGGGCGCCGTCAACTCAGCCTAGAACAGCCACGTGCGGATTTTGTAGCCGACGTAGAACCAGCCGGCGACCCACCCGCCGAAGATCAGGCTGTTGGCGCCAGCCACCCCGTCGAGCTCTCCCGGCTCGAGCACGCGGATCTCGGCGCTTTCGCTTGTTCTCGTTGTG
This sequence comes from Hyphomicrobiaceae bacterium, assembly GCA_050249405.1. Taxonomy (GTDB): domain Bacteria; phylum Pseudomonadota; class Alphaproteobacteria; order Rhizobiales; family Hyphomicrobiaceae. Next base: position 1,262 of record JBFWQN010000448.1, read on the forward strand.
TTGCTCATGATCGTTCCTTTCTTCACTCGATGTCTGCTCGTGATGGCAGCGGTGCGGGCTCGATAGCATCGCGTGGAGGTCGCACCTGTGATTCGGATCACGTGCCCGCTGCGCGGACGATCTCGAGCCGCCGGAAGGTATTCCGTGTCCGTTTGATTCCGGATGTGGTGCATCGCGGCAACGGTGTGCGTCTGCAATGGCGGTGGTCTGTCGCAGTCTTCGGCCGTCGGTTACCGAGCCTTCCATTTCCTCAACAGCCCCGCCCGCGATCTCGTCCGCACCAGTGCCCTGCGTTTTCGCGGCTCTGCCCGCCCCGCATCCACAGGTCATTAACCGCCGACTGTGCATGATCTACATCTAGTGGTTGGTGTCTCCCGGAGGCTCAAGGGCTCGTGACTGCCGCATCGAATCGCGTTAGCCATTGTCTATCGGCGCATCCAGACTTCGTGCCATTGCATCTGAGTTTGCTGGGTCGGTGTAGCCGCATCCGGTCAATGTCATCGAGTGATCCGGTTTCTTCGCTTCGGGAGCCAGCTCTCGGGAGCTGGAGCCGGGTGCGTTCCGTGCTACGTCGCCGATGTGTCGTTGTTGCAACTATCGCGTACTCGGGGGCCGTTGCTTCCGTTGAGGTCTCTGGGCGCTCGAAAGCGCGCACGGAGCAGTCCACGAAGAAAATTCCAGCGGCACGCAGCCGTCTCGTGTCTCGCGTATCGATATGTAGCTCGTTCACAGACCATGCATGCCGCTCTACGCTGAGAGCGGGGCACTGATGAAGATCACGCGGCGGTTCACCGAGGCCGGCAAGTCACCCTACGCGACGATTCCCTTCCGTCGTGCGACGTCCGAGATCCGCAATCCCGATGGCTCGGTGGTGTTCCGCCTGGAAGGTTTCGAGGTGCCCGAGCACTGGAGCCAGGTCGCAGCCGACATCCTGGCCCAGAAGTATTTCCGCAAGGCCGGTGTGCCGCGCCGCCTGAAGCGCATCGAGGAGACGCAGGTCCCGTCGTGGCTCTGGCGCTCCGTGTCCGACGAGACGGCGCTCGCCGAGCTGCCGCCGAAGGAGCGCACGGGTGGCGAGAGCGACGCCCGCCAGGTGTTCGATCGCCTCGCCGGCACGTGGACCTATTGGGGCTGGAAGGGTGGCTACTTCTCGAGCGAGGAGGATGCCCGCGCCTTCTTTGACGAGCACTGCTACATGCTCGCCATGCAGATGGGAGCGCCGAACTCCCCGCAATGGTTCAACACCGGCCTGCACTGGGCCTACGGCATCGACGGCCCCGGACAAGGCCACTACTACGTCGATCACATCACGGGCCAGCTCACCCGCTCCGAGAGCGCCTACGAGCACCCGCAGCCGCACGCCTGCTTCATCCAGTCCGTCGACGACGACCTCGTCAACGAGAACGGCATCATGGACCTCTGGGTCCGCGAGGCGCGCCTCTTCAAGTACGGCTCGGGCACCGGCTCGAATTTCTCGGCACTTCGCTCGGAGAACGAGAAGCTGTCGGGCGGCGGCCGCTCGTCGGGCCTCATGAGCTTCCTCAAGATCGGCGATCGGGCGGCCGGAGCCATCAAATCGGGCGGCACCACGCGCCGCGCCGCCAAGATGGTCGTCGTCGATGTCGATCACCCCGACATCGAGGCCTACATCGACTGGAAGGTGCGTGAGGAGCAGAAGGTTGCCGCCCTCGTCACCGGCTCGAAGATCTGCCAGAAGCGCCTCAAGGCTGTCATGGCGGCCATCGTTTCCTGCGATCAGGAGGCCGTCGAGGCCGGTGCCACGCGCGATGAGCGCTGCTTCGACCCGGCCCAGAACAAGGCCCTGAAGCGCGCCATCCGCGAGGCCAAGCGCGACCAGGTTCCCCAGAACTACATCCTCCGCATCATTCAGATGGCCCGCCAGGGCGAGACCGAGGTCGACTTCGCCGTCTTCGATACAGACTGGGATTCCGAGGCCTATCTCACCGTCTCCGGCCAGAACTCGAACAACTCGGTGCGCGTCACCGACGAGTTTCTGAAATCCGTCGGTGACGACGCCGATTGGAATCTGACGGCCCGCCTCGATGGCCGCGCGGTCAAGACGATCAAGGCCCGCAACCTGTGGGACAAGATCGGGCACGCCGCCTGGGCCTCGGCTGATCCGGGCATCCAGTTCCATTCGACCATCAACGACTGGCACACCTGCCCGCGCTCGGGACCGATCCGCGCCTCGAATCCCTGCTCCGAGTACATGTTTCTCGACGACACGGCCTGCAATCTGGCCTCGCTGAACCTGATGACGTTCCGCAAGGCCGACGGCACGTTCGATGTCGCGGCCTTCGAGCACTGCTGCCGGCTCTGGACGATCGTCCTCGAGATTTCCGTGATGATGGCGCAGTTCCCCTCGCGCCAGATTGCGGAGCTGTCCTACCGCTACCGCACCCTGGGCCTCGGCTTCGCCAACATCGGCGGCCTGCTGATGGCCACCGGCATCGGCTACGATTCGACCGAGGGCCGCGCACTGTGCGGCGCCATCTCGGCCGTGATGACCGGCGTTGCCTACGCGACCAGTGCGGAGATGGCCTCGGAGCTGGGTCCATTCCCCGGCTACGAGCCGAATGCCCAGGACATGCTGCGCGTCATCCGTAACCACCGCCGGGCGGCCTACGGTCATCGCGACGGCTATGAGCGGCTCGCGACACGGCCCGTGCCTCTCGACCACGCCTCGTGTCCCGACCGGGCGCTCGTCTCGGCCGCGATGCGGGCCTGGGACCGGGCCATCGAGCTGGGCCAAGCCTATGGCTACCGCAACGCGCAATCCACCGTGGTGGCGCCGACCGGCACCATCGGCCTGGTCATGGACTGCGACACCACCGGCATCGAGCCCGATTTCGCACTGGTGAAGTTCAAGAAGCTCGCGGGCGGCGGCTACTTCAAGATCATCAACCGCGCTGTGCCCGAGGCGTTGCGCACGCTCGGCTATGGCGAGGCTCAGATCGCCGAGATCGAGGCCTATGCCGTCGGCCATGGCTCGCTCCGTCAGTCGCCCGCCGTGAACCACACCACTTTGAAGGCCAAGGGCTTCACGCAGGACGTGCTCGACAAGCTCGAAGGCGCGGTGAAGAGCGCGTTCGACATCAAGTTCGCCATGAACCGGTGGACGCTGGGCGAGGAGTTCCTCACCGGCACGCTGAAAATCGCGAAGGAGAAGCTCGACGAGCCGGGCTTCGACCTCCTGGCGCACCTCGGCTTCTCGAAGAAGGACGTCGAGGCGGCCAACGAGCACGTCTGCGGGTCGATGACCCTCGAGGGCGCGCCGCACCTGAAGGCCGAGCACATCTCGATTTTCGATTGCGCCAATCCGTGCGGCCGCAAGGGCAAGCGCTATCTCTCGGTCGAGAGCCACATCCGCATGATGGCGGCCTCGCAGCCGTTCATCTCGGGGGCCATCTCCAAGACCATCAACATGCCGAACGAGGCGACGGTCGAGGGTTGCAAGTCGGCCTACATGCTGTCGTGGCGGCTCGCGCTGAAGGCCAACGCCCTCTATCGGGACGGCTCCAAGCTGTCGCAGCCGCTGTACTCGCTGATCCG
>JBFWQN010000449.1:0-4822 GCA_050249405.1 Hyphomicrobiaceae bacterium
CCGACGGGGCGCGCCGCCTCCCTTCCGGCTACCTCAGCTCCATACGATAGGCCTTGGCGCCGTCCCAGCGCGCCTCGAACTCGCGCTTGTGCTCGAGCGCCTTCTTGAACCACGGGCCGGCTTCGTAGGCGTACTTGTCCTCCCACACGCGAGTCGCCTTCTTCCAGGCGGCGATGTAGGAATCGTCGACGCGGATGATCTCGATGCCTTCCTTCTTGTATTTCTCCAGCGCCTCGGCGTCCTGGTAGTTGATCTGCATCCAGGAGCCGACCGTCGTGCGCTTGGCCGCATCCTCGATCAAGTACTTCGTGTGTGCGTCAAAGCCGTCCCACAGCTTCTTGTCGAAGACGCACTCCTGCGCGGCCGCCGGCTGATGCACACCCGGCAGGATGATGTACTTGGCGATCTTGTGGAAGCCGAGCGGATAGTTGATCGACGGCGTCGCCCACTCGATGGCGTCGACCACGCCGCGCTCGAGCGCCGGATAGACCTCGCCACCGGCAAGGATCACCGTGGAGGCGCCGAGCGCGGAGGCGATCTCGGCGGCGGCGCCGGCCGTGCGCCACTTCAGACCCTTCAGGTCGTCGATGTTGCGCACCGGCTTCTTCGAATGCATGTGCATTTCGTCGGAGTGCGAACCGCACGGCATCGCGACCACGCCGAACTTCTCGAGACGCCACTCGGCCCACATCTTGGCCGCGCCAGCCTCGTAGAGCCAGTGCAGGTAGGCCTCGACACCGGGTGAGCCGGGGTATCCGCCGAAGATCACCGAGGCTTTGTCGAGGCCCCAGTCGTAGCCGGGCCAGTGATGCCCCGCCGGCGCGATCTTCTTCTGCACCGTCTCGGTCACCTTGAGCGGCGAGCCGATGGTGCCCGCCGGGAAGACCTGGAATTTCACCTTGCCCTGGGTGAGCTTGTCGACGTTGTCCGCGAAGCCCTTCGCGAAGACCTCGAGATGAACGCCGCCCGCCCAGCTCGTCGCCATGCGAACCGGGGTCTGTGCCATTGCCGGGCTCGCAAGGGCGAGCACTGTGGCAGCTGACGCAATGCGCGCCAGTCTACGTGTCGAAAGGGACATCGATGCTTCCTCCCGCGCCTCTGCGTGCCGGCCCGTCGTAGGCTCTTGGGCTGTGGCGCTGGCGAGACTATCCCATCCGGCGCAAAGGCATGTCAATGTACGGACAGCGACTCGATGAACACGTTGCGGGGGATGGCGCGCGAGCCCAAGGCAGGGCTAGTCTTCCGCTCGACTAGCGGCGAGGGACAAACGAATGGGCAGCACCGACGAGCGGGTGACGGCGGCAATTCTCGTCATCGGCGACGAGATCCTGTCGGGCCGGACCAAGGACAAGAACATCGGCCACATCGCCGATCACCTGACGGCCATCGGCATCGAGCTGCGCGAGGTGCGCGTCGTCGCCGACGTCGAGGGCGAGATCGTCGATGCGGTCAATGCGCTGCGCGCCCGCTACACCTACGTTTTCACGACAGGCGGAATCGGTCCGACGCACGACGACATCACAGCGGATTCGATCGCCAAGGCGTTCGGGGTCGGAATCGACCATCACCCGCAGGTGAAGCAGCTGCTGCAAGAGAGCTTCGCCCGCCGCGGTATCGAGGCAACCGAGGCGCGCATGCGCATGGCGCGCATTCCCGACGGTGCCGAGGTCGTGGAGAACCGCATCTCGGTGGCTCCGGGATTCAAGCTGGACAACGTCATCGTGATGGCCGGCATCCCGTCGGTGATGCACGTCATGCTCGACAGCGTGACGCCCCGCCTCAAGACCGGCCGCAAGATGCTCTCGGTCGAGATCGAGCTGATGCGTGGCGAGGGCGAGATCGCGGAATTGCTCGGCGAGACGCAGGCCGAGTATCCCGACGTGTCGATGGGCAGCTATCCGTTCAATCGCGAGGCACGCGTCTACGGCACAGTGCTGGTGCTCCGGTCGACCTATCCCGAGCGCCTCGCGGCCGCAGAGACGCGGCTCAAGGAGCGGCTCGACGCAAAGGGGATCCCGTTCTAGCCGAGCTTCACCAACTGCCGCTCTCGCGAGCCCGACAGAACATATCCAGCCTGAGGAACGCCATGGCCCAGCCTATGCTTTTCACGCCCATCGAGCTGCGCTCGGTGCAGTTGAAGAACCGTATCGTCGTCGCGCCGATGCACCAGTATTCGGCCGAGCGGGGCTATGCCACCGACTGGCATCTGATGAATGCCGGCAAGTACGCGGCGGGTGGTGCTGGGTTCGTCATGATGGAATCGACCAAGGTCGCGCGGAACGGCTGCGGCACGGTCGGCGATACGGGGCTGTGGGACGACAAGTTCATTCCCAACCTCGCGCGCTGCGCCGATTTCATCAGGAAGCAGGGCGCGGTGCCCGGCATCCAGCTCGGCCATTCGGGAAGGAAGGCGCGCCTCACGCGCCCCTGGGAAGGCGGCAAGCCGCTCACCGGCAACGAGCCCGAGGTCTATGAATGGGACGAGTGGGAGCTGGTTGCGCCGTCCGCCGTGCCGCATGCCGAAAAAGCGGTGCCCCGCGCGCTCTCGCACAACGAGGTTCGCGCCATGGTCGGCAAGTGGGCCGATGCCGCCGAGCGGGCCAACAAGTGCGGCTTCGACATTCTCGAGATCCATGCCGCGCACGGCTACCTGCTGCACCAGTTCCTGTCGCCGGTCACCAATCTGCGCACCGACGAGTACGGCGGCTCGGACACCAACCGCATGCGCTTCCCGATCGAGGTGGCCGAGGCGGTCCGCGCTGTCTGGCCGGCAGAGAAGCCCTTGTTCATGCGTCTTTCGTGCGAGGACGACGCGGGCTGGGACCTCGACCACTCGGTCAAGCTTTCGGCAGAGCTGAAGAAGGTCGGCGTCGACGTGATCGACTGCTCGTCGGGTGGAACGCTCGAGCGCCTCTCCCCGATGGATTCGGCCCGCGCCAAGACCTACGGCTATCAGGTGCCCTACGCCGAGCGCATCCGGAAGGAGGCCGGGATCAAGACCATGGCCGTCGGCCATATCGTACATGCGGACCAGGCCGAGAAGATCCTGCAGGACGGCCGGGCCGACCTCGTCGCCCTTGCCCGCGAGATCATGTACAATCCCAACTGGCCGATGGATGCAGCGCAAAAGCTCGGCGCCGATCCGGATTTCCAGATGGTGCCGCCGCCGCTCCGCTACTGGCTCGCCAAGCGTGCCAAGTCGGGCTTCGAGGGCAAACCCTCCACGTTCGCGACCGGAATCGCCGACCGCTGACCCAGCGGCCGGATGGCGCAAGGGCGAGTCTGTCCTTGCGCCTCGATCCTCCCACCTGCGCCTATCGCCGTCGTCCCAGGAGCCTTGCCTTATGTCGTCGTCCGTACCCGGCCGCATTCGTTTCCATGCCGAGGCGGGCATCGCCTGGGTCACGTTCGACAACGAGCCGCGCCTCAACGCGTTCACCCGCGATATGTGGTCGGCCCTGCCGGACGTGATGGCGAAGGCCGAGGCCGACTCCTCCGTGCGCGTGATCGTGCTGACCGGTGCCGGCTCCAAAGCCTTCTCGGCTGGCGCCGACATCTCGGAGTTCGGACAGAATCGCACCGGCGAGGCGGCCAGCGTCTACGAGGAGATCAATCACAGGGCATTCATGGCGGTGACGGGCGCGACGAAGCCGACCATCGCCATGGTCGGCGGCTACTGCTTCGGCGGCGGCTGCGAGCTGGCGATCTGCTGTGACCTGCGCGTGGCGTCGGATACGGCCATCTTCTCGGTGCCTGCGGCCAAGCTCTCCGTCGGCTACAATCCGCGCTGGATCCGGCCGATGCTCTCGGTCATGTCGGCGGCAAAGGCGAAGGAGATGCTCTATACGGGGCGACGCTATCCGGCGACGGAGGCGCTGGCGATGGGCCTCGTCAACTCGGTGGTGCCGCTGGCAGGCCTAGCCGAGGAGACACGACGGCTCGCCCGCGAGATCGCCGAGAACGCGCCGCTGACGGTGCGAGCGGCCAAGGCCTCGGTCGACGCGCTCGTCGCGGGTGCCGGCGAGGCGGACCTCGCCCCATTGGACGAGCTGGTCCTCGCCTGCTTCGACAGCGAGGACTTCAAGGAAGGCGCCAGGGCCTTCATGGAGAAACGGAAGCCGGTGTTTCGCGGCAAGTGAGCCTCGACGGCGCGTCTGGCTGCAATTGGCGCCCTCAACGTCGAACGGAAGGGACTTCGCGAATGTCGGCCGAGCGCAGCATCGAAACGGGCACCGGGCAACTCTCGTGCGTGGTGCGCGAGGGCGTCGCCATCGTCACGCTCAATCGTCCCGAGGCACGCAACGCTTTCTCGCAGGACATGTCGGCGGCGCTGCGGCGGCTCATTCCCGCTCTCGGCGCCGATCCAGAGGTGCGCGCCCTGCTGGTCACAGGAGCTGGCACGGCCTTCTCGGCCGGTGGCGACGTCAAGAACATGGGCGACCGTCGTGCCGCGACAGACCTGACGCACGACGAGCGGTTCCGTGTCATGCAGCAGCGGCACCACGGCACGGCCGGAGCGCTCCGCGCCCTGCGCAAGCCGACGATCGCCGCCCTGCCCGGAGCTGCGGCCGGCGCCGGCCTCGCCCTGGCCCTCGCCTGTGACATCCGGATCGCGGCGGCCTCCGCCTTTCTCACCACCGGCTACACCAAGATCGGCCTTTCGGGCGACTACGGCATCGCCTGGATGCTGACGCGGACGATCGGCCCAGGGCTCGCGCGCGAGCTGATGCTCACGGCCGAGCGCGTGACTGCCCGTCGCGCCCTGGAGATCGGTCTCGTCAGCCGTGTGGTCGAGGATGGCAAGCTCCAGGACGAGGCGTTC
>JBFWQN010000450.1:0-4820 GCA_050249405.1 Hyphomicrobiaceae bacterium
AGGTGCAGCTCGGGCTCGCCGAGAACCCCGAGGTCGTGAACCTGCGGGCCATCGCGGGCGAATACGACTTCATGGAGCGGTTCATGGACCTCTCCAAGCTGCCCGTGTTCCTGGAGAACGCGCAGAAGGGCAACTACAAGGTCGCGCTCGATACCGGCTTTTCCGGTGGCGACTCGCTGATCGTGTTCAACCATGCCTTCCGCGGCGACGCCGAGATAGCGAAGTGGGTCGGCAACGTCGATTTCCGGCGCGCCCTGTCGCTCGCCATCGATCGCAATCAGCTGAACGAGGCCTTCTGGCTCGGCCTCGGCACGCCGGGATCGGCGGCGCCCGCCGAGATCATGCCGGAGAGCCCCGGGCCGGAATGGCGCCAGCGGTGGGCGACCTTCGACAAGGCGAAGGCCAATGCCATGCTCGATGCCATCGGCCTGTCCAAGAAGGATAGCGAAGGCTATCGGCTGCGAACCGACAATGGCCAGCGGCTGCGCTTCCAGATCGACGTCGTGCAATCGCTGACGCCGACGTGGCCGGCTCAGGCGGAAATGATCGTCCAGCAGTGGAGAGCCGTCGGCATTGCCACCGATACGAAGCTGTTCGAGCGTGGCCTCTTCTACACGCGCATTCGCAACGATCAGCACCAGATGACCATCTTCTCGAATGGCGGCAGCGAGAGCATGTTCCTCTATCCCGTGCCCGTCCTGCCGACGGACCCCCAGTCGAGCCAGCTCGGCGCGGCGCACGCGAAATGGTTCGTCTCGAACGGGAACGAAGGCTTGAAGCCCGAGAACCCGGAGATGATCAAAGCCATGGAGCTGATGCGCTCCGCAGCGACCGAGAAGGCGGAAGGCCGCAGCAGAATCGCCAAGGAGATATGGAAGATCCACGTCGATCAGGTGCTCTCCATCGGCCTCGTCGGGCAGTCGCCGGCCAACATGGGCACCCGCGTTGTCAGCAACCGGCTCGAGAATGTGCCGGAGCGCACGTGCATCTCCCAGCACTGCCGCACTCCGTGGAGCGGCCATCCCGAGCAGTGGTTCTTCAAGTAGCGCGCACGGTCGCCCGGTGAGCCGGGCGACGTTGACCAGAGCGACAAAAAAAGAGCCCGGCACATTGGGGCCGGGCTCTGCGCGTTCGGTACGTCGCCAGTCTGACTACTTCAGCGTGTCCTGGCTGTAGTTGCGGTGGCCGAAAAGATCCTCGAGGTTGAACCGGTAGCCGATGCCGGCCGAGACGATCAGCGGATCGAGGTCGACCTTCGCCGTCACGTCCCCGGCGACGCTGTTGCGCCAGACGGCGGTGGTATCGAGCCACGACTTCTTGATGTCGGCGTTGAGGTACCAGCCGTTGCCGATGGCGACATCGATGCCCGCCTGCAAAGTGACACCGAAGGCGTCATCGATGCTGACGCTCGTCGCGTTGATCGGGTTGGCGCCGGTCTTCTCATTGAAGAAGTGGATGTATTGGACGCCAGCGCCCAGGTAGGGCTTGAACGGCCCGAGGCCGGTGATGTGGTACTGCAGCGTGAGCGCCGGCGGGAAGATCCACGCGTCGGCGACCTCACCCGACAGGCCCGCGATCGGCGCCTTCAGGTCGACCTGATGCTTCGAGAAGCAGCAGAACAGCTCGACCGACAGGTTCTTGTTCAGGAAGTACGTCAGCGTGGCGGTCGGCAGAAAGCGGTCGCTCACCTCCGCATCGAAGCCCAGCGCCTTGAGATCGCCGAGCCCCGTGCTGTCGAGCGAGCGTAGGTCGTCCTGCGTGAACACACCGGTCGCCTGCAGGCGAACCATGAAATTGCCGTCGTAGTCGCCGGCCGACGCGGGCTGCATCAGTCCGATCGTCATCGCGAGCGCCAGCAGCGCCGCCCCCAGTCTCTTCATCGTGCTCTCTCCCGTCCTCGGCTCGCGAGGTCGACTCGCCGTGCCGTCCCAAAGAGCTTCAGCGCGCGGAGGACGCGAGATCGAGCCCCGCAAGGGGTCTGCCGCTGACCCACGTCAGTGCTGCGCGGCGCTTGTCGGCGGCTGTGGCGTCCAGGGCACGCAAGCGTTTGATCCAGATCAATAACGCCGCTGGCTCGGCTATCTCTGCTGGCGCCATGCGACCCGGATGCGCGGCCGAGGCTTGATCCTCCTCAAGATGATCGAGGCGTCATGGCCGCAGGCTGCCTGCGCACAGGCCGGGAATCTCAGCCGTCATGACGACCGTCAAGCCGCCCATCAGCCGTCCACCGTCCAAGCCAGCCGCATCGGACCAGCTACACGTGCGGCTGCCTCCCGGATCGCGTCTGCAGCTTCGCCGGGGGCAGAGCCTCGCGGTCGACAGGATTGCGTCCGACGAGACGTTGCGCGTCGAGCGGGGGTGCCTCGTCATGCAGGCAACGGCGGATCAGCAAGGGCACCGCAGCGTTCTACTCGTGCTGCTGCCGGGGGACATCATCGTCCGTGAGGTGGCGCCGCCCCTGCCGGGCGTGGCCCTGGTCGCGGCCCTGCCTTCTGCGTTGTCGCGCGCGACGGCTACTGGCGGGGCGGCCGACGGCGCGCTCAATTGCGCGGCCTTCGCCAAGCTCACGGCGCGGGTGGCGCTGCATACGCTCGCCCTGGGTGCGTTGGACGCCGAGCAGAGGGCGGTGACGTTCCTGGTCGAGCTGGCACTCCGGATCGGCCACCACACGCCGTCCGGATGCACGTTCGAGCTGCCGCTGTCGCGCACGGACATGGCCCGCTTTCTCGCGCTCAACCCCGACACCATGAGCCGCATCATGTCGCGGCTGCGGGAGCGGAAGCTGATCGCCATGCCGTCACGCGGCCTGGCGAGTGTGCCGGACATCGAGGCACTGGCGGCGCTGACGCCGCTTGCGCCGGTATTGCGCCGCATGTGGCCCGAGAGCGAATGCGCGGTCGCGCTCCAAGCGTCCACGCCGCCTCAAGCTTGAGGCTGGCTCGCCGGGAGCAGGCTCAGAGCTTCTGGCCGAGCCGTCCCGCCAAATCCTGGATGTATTGCCAGGCGACTCGGCCCGAGCGGCCACCGCGCGTCACGCTCCACTCGAGCGCCTCGCGAACGAGCTCGGGCTCGGCCAGCTGCAGGCGGTAGTGGGCCGCATAGCCGCGCACCATGTCGAGGTACTGGTCCTGCGTGCCGTTGTGGAAGCCGAGCCACAGGCCGAAGCGATCGGACAGCGACACCTTCTCCTCGACGGCCTCCGACGGATTGATGGCCGTCGAGCGCTCGTTCTCCATCATGTGCCGCGGCATCAGATGGCGGCGGTTGGAGGTGGCGTAGAACAGCACGTTCTCTGGCCGGCCCTCGATGCCGCCCTCGAGCACGGCCTTGAGCGACTTGTACGACGTGTCGTCGTGATCGAACGAGAGGTCGTCGCAGAACACGATGAAGCGGTGCGGCGCGCTGCGCATGTGCGACAGGCAGCGGGGCAGAGAATCGATGTCCTCGCGGTGGATCTCGACGAGCTTCAGATCGTCTTTCGCCAGCGTCTTGCCGAGGCGTTGGCGCACCTCGGCATGGGAGGCTTTGACGAGGCTCGACTTGCCCATGCCGCGCGCGCCCCAGAGCAGCGCGTTGTTGGCTGGAAAACCCCGCGCGAAGCGGAGCGTATTGTCGAGCAGCTGGTCGGCGGCACGCTCGATGCCCTTGAGCAGCCGCATCGGCTGCCGGTTGACATGGGGCACGGGAATGAAGGCCTCGGGTCCCGTCTGCCAGACGAAGGCCTCCGCCGCCGAGAAATCGATCGCCGGCGCCGGCGGAGGGGCCATCCGCTCGAGGGCGGCCGCAAGGCGCTCGAGGCGCTCGATCAGGTTCGGGTCGGCGGACATGAGGGATGAGGCTCCGGACGTTCATGCGATGGGAGGCGAGACTTGATAGTCGACGCTCGTCCCCGCGTCACCCCGCATGACCGCGACCGGATGTAACGTATCCTGCGCGCCGGGAGGGCACGCCTTGGCTCTGTCGGGCGGATCGCAGCAGGGCCGGGCCCACCGATGTCGGTGCGGGCGCCCCTCTCCGCTCGTGACAGTCCGCTCCCCGCGTGCCTACCATCGCGGAAAGCTGTCATGCCACAGGAGCCGGACGCATGCTCAGGATCGAGACGAAGGAGCCGCCCGAGCGCTTCTTCGAGGATTTTCACGCGGGCCAGGTGCTGCCCACGGTGACCAAGGGCCCGATGATGGTCGGCCATCAAGTGCGCTGGGCCGGCGCGTGCGACAACTACGAGTCTGAGTTCCACCACGACGAGTATGTGGCGAAGGCGCAGGGCCTGCCCGGCATCATCCTGTCCGGGCCGCTGCTCGCCTCGTACATGCTGACGGTGGTGCAGACCGAGTGGCTCGGCAGGCGGGCGCGGCTCGTCCGTTTCTCCGACCAGAACCGCGGCTCGACCATGCCGCGCGACCTCGCCCATATCGCCGGCAAGGTGACCCGCACCTTCGAGGAGGGCGGCAAGTGCTACGTCGAGCTCGAATGCTCGATCACCAATCAGAAGGGCGAGGTGACGACGCCCGGCTCGGCGCTCGCCGAGCTTCCGCGGCGTGGCCGCTGAGGGGACCCGACACATGGCCGAGAAAGTCATCCGTCCCGAGGACGAGGTGGACGACGCCACCGCCGAGCAGATGCTGAAGGGCCTCATCGGCCCCATCGGCGAGCCCGTCACCATGCAGGTCGAGCTCGGTGCCGTGCGCCGCATGGGCCTCGCCGTCGAGAGCATGGATCCCATCCACTACGACAAGGCTGCCGGAATCGCGCGCGGCTATCGCGGCATCGTGGCGCCGTGGCCGCTGCTCTGGCTGTGGTTCTTCACGTGCACGGAGTAC
>JBFWQN010000451.1:0-4810 GCA_050249405.1 Hyphomicrobiaceae bacterium
CCAGGCTCGCCCGCGGCGCTCGCCGGCATCACGCCGGGTGCCATCGTGACGGAGGTCGCCGGCAAGCCGGTGCGCGGCGTCTCGGAGCTCAAGACCCGCGTCGTCACGGTGCCGCTCGGTACGGAGCTGCCGCTGGTCGTGCGGCACGACGGCCGCGATCAGCACCATGTGCTGCGCACGGCGGCCGTCTCGGAGGCCGGGCCCGAGTTCACGCTCACTGCGGCGGAGGGCGGCCTCGACGGGCTTACGGTCAGCGACATCGCTCCGGGAAACCCGCTGTTCGGCGACCAGCGGGGCGCGCAGGTGACCCGCGTGGCGCCGGGCAGCCGGGCGGCGGCACTCGGTCTGCGCGCGGGCGACGTCATCGTCGGCATCGACAACTACGAGATCCGCCACACGGAGCATCTCTACCGCTACGCGGAGCGCACCGGCATGAGCTACCGCCTGCGCATCGAGCGAAAAGGGCTGCCGGGATGGCTGCGGATCGCACGCTGAAGCCGCCGGCGCTCCTGGCCCGGGCAGCCGACGCATGCGACAGTCCGGCTCCCCGATCTGCGAGGCACCGGCGGCCGACCATGGAAACACACGAGATCCGCTATTTTCTCGCGGTCGCGCGGGAGCTGAATTTCACTCGGGCCGCCGAGGCGTGCGGGGTCAGCCAGCCAGCCCTGACGCGCGCCATGCAGAAGCTCGAGGCCGAGCTCGGCGGCGCGCTCTTCCTGCGGCGGCCGGGCCAGATCGAGCTGACGCGGCTCGGGCGGGAGGTCCTGCCCCAGCTGGAGGCGATCAACAGGACGATGGGCGACGTGCACCGGCTCGCCGAGACGGTGTCACGCGCCGGCCGGAACGCGCTGCGCCTCGGCGTGATGTGCACGGTCGGACCGACCAGCCTGGTCGGCGTGCTCGAGCAGGTCCGCCAGGCTCTTCCCGATCTCGAGCTTTCGATCACGGACGCCAGATCGCGGGACATCGTCGCGCTCATCGCGCAGGACGAGATCGACGTCGGGATTGCCGCCTGGCCACAATATCCGGAGAGCGTGCGGGCGGACCCGCTGCATTCGGAGCGCTTCGCCGTCGCCATGCGGGCGGGAGATCAACTCGCCGGAAACCCGGCCATCGAACTCGAGCGCCTCGCCGGGCAGAGCTATATCGACCGCCTCGGCTGCGAGTTCGACGATCATTTCGCGGCGCTGCACGGCGAATGGACGATCGATCTCGACATCGTCTTCGCCAGCGAGCGCGAGGACTGGATCCAGGGCCTGCTGCTGGCCGGCCTCGGCTACGCCATCGTGCCCGAGTTCATGCATCTGGCCGACGGGCTCGTGAAGCGCCCTCTGTCGATGCCGGAGGTGAGCCGCGAGGTTGCGATCCTCACGCTGCGCGGCAAGCCGCTTTCGCCCGCCGCCGCCACCTTCGTCCGCCTCGCCAAGAGCCACCGCTGGCCGGGGAGGTGAGGGGGGTCACTCCGCCGCCTCGACCTGCGCCAGCGCCTTCTCCACCCGCGCAGCCGAGAACTTGAACTCGGGGATTTTGCCGAAGGGGTCGAGCTGGGGGTTGGTCAGCATGTTGGCCGGCGCCTCGGCGAAGGCGAAGGGGATGAACAGCATGCCCTCGGCCACATCGCGGTCGGCGCGGACCTTCAGCGTGATCGCGCCCCGGCGCGTCGTCACGACCACCCTCTCACCCGGCAAGATGCCCCGCCGCTCCATCTCCCGCGGATGCATGCCGACGATCGCCTCGGGCTCGAGCGCATCGAGCGTGGTGGCGCGCCGCGTCATGCTGCCGGTGTGCCAGTGCTCGAGCATGCGCCCCGTGGTCAGCACCATCGGGTA
Organism: Hyphomicrobiaceae bacterium; assembly: GCA_050249405.1. GTDB lineage: Bacteria > Pseudomonadota > Alphaproteobacteria > Rhizobiales > Hyphomicrobiaceae. The sequence continues at coordinate 1,833 of JBFWQN010000451.1, forward strand.
CTCGGCATCGGGGAGCTCGTCCGGGGGGCGGAGCTCCGTCGGCACGATTTTCGCCCGGCCGGAGGCGGTCGGGAACGATTGCGCGAAGATGATCTCGTTGCCGGGCTTGTCCGGCGCATCGCAGGGATAGGTGACCGCCTCCTCGGCCAGCAGGCGCGGCCACGTGATGTTTTTCAGCGACGGCATGACGCTCGCCATCTCGGCGAACACCTCAGAGACGTCGGTGTAGCGCCACGGCAGGCCGACACGCTGCGCGATCTCCTGGATGACCTGCCAGTCCTGTCGCGCCTCGCCTGGCGGCGGCACCACGGGACGCCCGATCTGCACCTGACGGTTGGTGTTGGTGAAGGTGCCCCACTTCTCGGCGTGCGCGGAGGCCGGCAGCACGACGTCGGCATGCCACGCCGTCTCTGTGAGGAAGATGTCCTGCACGACCAGGTGCTCGAGATGCGCCAGCGCATCGCGCGCGTGCTGCACGTCCGGATCGGACATCGCCGGGTTCTCGCCCATGATGTACATGCCGCGGATCACGTCGGCATGGATCGCGTGCACGATCTCGACCACGGTGAGCCCGCGCTTGGGGTCGAGAGTCGTGCCCCAGAAAGCCTCGTACTCGGCCCGGATCTGCGGGTTCTCGACGCTGCGGTAGTCCGGGAACAGCATCGGGATCAGGCCGGCGTCGGAGGCGCCCTGCACGTTGTTCTGGCCACGCAGCGGATGCAGCCCCGTTCCTGGCCGACCGGTCTGGCCCGTGGTGAGCGCGAGCGCGATCAGGCAGCGGGCATTGTCGGTGCCGTGGGTGTGCTGCGAGATGCCCATGCCCCAGAAGATGATCGAGCGCTCGGAGCGCGCGTAGAGCCGCGCGACCTCACGGATGGTCGCCGCCGGAATGCCGCAGACCGGCTCCATCGCCTCGGGCGAGAACGACTTGATCGAGGCCTTCAGCGCGTCGAAGTTCTCGGTCATGGCCTGGATGTACTGCTGGTCGGTGAGACCCTCCTCGATGATGGTGTGCAGCATCGCATTGAGCAGCGCCACGTCGCGGCCGGGCTTGAACTGCAGCACGTGGCTCGCATGGCGTGCGATGCCCTGGCTCTGCCCGCGCGGGTCCATCACGATCAGCTTGGCGCCCCGCTTGGCGGCGTTCTTGAGGTAGGTGGCGGCGACAGGGTGGTTCTCGGCCGGGCGCGCGCCGATGACGATGATGCAGTCGCTGTCTCGCGCGGCGGTGAAGGGCGCCGTCACTGCGCCGGAGTTGATCCCCTCCATCAGCGCTGCCACCGAGGAGGCGTGGCAAAGCCGGGTGCAATGGTCGACGTTGTTGGTGCCGAAGCCCTGGCGGATCAGCTTCTGGAAGAGATAGGCCTCCTCGTTCGAGCCCTTGGCCGAGCCGAAGCCCGCGATGCCTTTCGGGCCCTCAGCGGCGTGGACGCGCTTCAGGCCGGCGGCAGCCCGCTCCAGCGCCTCCTCCCATGTCGCCTCGCGGAACACCTTCTGCCACTCGCCGCGTGCGAGTTGCATATGGCCATCCTTGGCGACGCCGTCGCGCCTGACGAGCGGCTTCGTCAGCCGGTCGGGATGGTGGATGTAGTCGAAGCCGAAGCGACCCTTGACGCACAGCCGGTTCTGATTGGCTGGCCCGTTGCGCCCGTCGACATGCGTGATGCGCCCGTCCTTGACATGCACCGTCGTCTGGCAGCCGACGCCGCAATAGGGGCAGAGCGTGTCGACGCTCTTCTCCTCGAAGACCACGCGCTTCTGCGTGGCCTCGTCGAGCAGGCGCCGCTCCATCAAGGCCCCCGTCGGACAGACCTGCACGCACTCGCCGCAGGCGACGCACGTCGATTCGCCCATGCCGGCGTCGAAATCGAACACGACCTTCGAGCCATGACCGCGGTAGGCCATGCCGATCACCTCGTTCGACTGCACCTCCCGGCAGGCGCGCACGCAGAGGCCGCAATTGATGCAGGCGTCGGCGTTGAACGAGATGGCCGCGTGCGTGGTATCCGAGGCAGCCTTGTCGGCCCGCGGGTAGCGGCTCGTCTCGGCAATCCCCATCCGGTCGATCCAGGCCCAGAGCTTGGCTTGCGGATCGTGGGCTTCGGCGCGCGGTGGCTGGTCGGCCACCAGCAGCTCGAGCACCATCTCCTGCGATTTCCTCGCCCGCTCGGAGGCCGTCTTGACCTTCATGCCCGGCATCGGCTTTCGCTGGCAGGAGGCGGCCAGCACCCGCTCGCCCTCCACCTCCACCACGCAGGCACGGCAATTGCCGTCGGCCCGGTAGCCGGGCGCGGCGTGCCAGCACAGATGTGGGATCGTCGTGCCGTGGCGCTGCGCCACCTGCCAGATGGTCTCGCCCGGCTCCGCCGTGACCTCGCGGCCGTCGAGGGTGAAGGTGATGGGCGAAGCCATGATCGATCCATTCGCAAAGGGTGACGGGTCGTGAAGGAAAGCGGCTGAGCGGCGGACGGCAGACCGTCGCGCCGATTGCCCGCTTCTATTTTTTAACCGGAACGATCGCGCGGCGGTGCGTGCCTGTGCCGACCTTCTTGCTCTCGTCGTCGTGCGCCTCGACCTTGAACGTCAGCTTGCGCCCGTCGACCTCGGTCAGCTCAGCCCGGATGGTGACCGTCCTGCCCTTGGGCGTGGGCGCGAGATGGCGCACGTTGACCTCGTAGCCGACCGTGGTGTGGCCCGCCGGGAGATACGGCTGAACGGCGTTGATGCTCGTCCGCTCCATCAGCCCGATCATCGACGGCGTGGAGAACACGCCGTCCCCGCCCACGTGCTTCACGACGAGGCTGTCGACCACGACGGCGACGATCTCGGCGGCCATTCCGGGCTTCAGATTTTCACTGGACATGATGCTCTCCTCGAGTTCTGCCGGTTGGCATTGATGGCCGCTCGGTCGACGGTCCCCTGGCTTCCCCCCGCCCTACGCGCGGCTTCATGCCAGCTCCTCCGGGAACCATTTCATG
>JBFWQN010000452.1:0-4807 GCA_050249405.1 Hyphomicrobiaceae bacterium
TAACAGCTCTATCGCCTGCGCGAGCTGGGGCTCAAGGTACGGGTGCTCGAGGCCGGCACCGGTGTCGGCGGCACATGGTACTGGAACCGCTATCCGGGCGCCCGCTTCGACTCCGAGAGCATCTCGTATCAATACTCGTTCTCGAAGGAGCTGCTCGACGAGTGGAATTGGTCCGAGCAGTTCTCCGGCCAGCCCGAGACGCTGCGCTACCTCAACTTCGTCGCCGACAAGCTCGACCTGAGGAAGGACATCCAGTTCCGCAGCCGTGTGAAGTCCGCGCACTGGCAGCCGGAGCAGCGCGCCTGGAAGGTCACCATCGCGGACGGCTCGAGCTGCACGGGCCGCTTCCTCGTCACGGCTATCGGCCCGCTCTCGGCGCCGACCATGCCGACCATCCCGGGCGTCGAGACCTTCAAGGGCGAGGCCTACCACACGGGGCTCTGGCCGCATCACGAGGTGACGTTCGCGGGCAAGCGCGTCGGTGTGATCGGCACGGGTGCGACCGGTGTGCAGACCATCCAGGCGGAGGCCAAGACGGCCGGTCGCCTCACGGTCTTCCAGCGCACGCCCACTTGGAGCAAGCCGCTCAAGAATCGGAAAATCCTCCCCGAGGAGCAGGCCGCGATCAAGGCCAGTTACCCCGAGATCTTCAAGCGCTGCGACGAGACCTTCTCCTGCTTCCTGCACACTCCTGATCCGCGGAGTGCCGTCGAGGTGTCGCCGGAGGAGCGCGAGGCCTTCCTGGAGAGACTCTACGAGACCCCGGGCTTCGGCATGTGGCAGGGCAATTTCCGCGACCTGCTGACCAACCGCGAGGCGAACCGGCTCATCTCCGAGTTCGTCGCCAAGAAAATTCGCCAGCGCGTCAAGGACCCGAAGGTCGCCGAGAAGCTCATTCCGAAGAATCATGGCTTCGGCACCCGCCGCGTGCCGATGGAGACCAACTACTACGAGGTCTACAATCAGCCGAACGTCGAGCTCGTCGACATCAAGGAGGCACCGATCGTCGAGATCACGCCGCAAGGCGTACGTACCTCCGACAAGGAGTACGAGCTCGACATGATCATCTACGCGACGGGCTTCGATGCGGTGACGGGGAGCTTCGATCGCATCGACATCCGCGGGGCCGGTGGCGTCTCGCTCAAGGATCGCTGGAAGGACGGCATCGAGACCTTTGTCGGTGTCCAGGTCTCCGGCTTCCCCAACATGATGATGCTGGTCGGCCCGCACACGGCGCTGGGCAACATTCCCCGCTCGATCGAGTACAATGTCGACTGGGTGACGGGGCTCATTGCGCACATGACGGGCCGAAAGCTCAGCGTCGCCGAGCCCAAGCGCGAGGCCGTCGAAGCCTGGACCGAGTTCGTCCGCGAGAAGGGCAAGGGCCTCCTGTCCAACGAGATCGACAGCTGGATGACCGGCGTCAATCACAACGTCGGCAAGTCCAAGCGCGTGCTCAACCGATACTCGGGCAGCGCCCCTGATTATCGCGCCTGGTGCGACCGCGTGGCCCAGCAGGGCTACAAGGAGATCTCGCTCGCCTGATCGCCGCCTGTCACGGCTGAGCCGGCTCCACATGCTGGAGCCGGCGCCGGCCATCGGCAGCGCCTTCAAGGGCCCTGGCGCTTAGGCCTTCGCCAGGGCGGCGTTGACGCTGTCGACCCAGGCCTTCGCACCGGTCTGGACGAGGGCGATATCGGTCTGCGTGGTGAGAAAGCGGATGCCGCGCCCGATCCAGTACGCCTGCTTGGCGGTGTCGCGGATGCCGCCGCAGCCGGCGTAGTTCCCGGCGGCCTTGCAGGCTGCCACGGCCCGGTCGAGCGCGTCCGCCACGGCCGGATCGTCGAGCTGGCCGGCCTTGCCGAGATCGGCCATCAGGTCGTTGGTGCCGATGTGCACGACGTCGATGCCGGGAACGGCCGCGATCTTCTCGAGATTTGCGAGCCCCCTCGCCGTCTCGACCATGACCACCACAACCGTCGAGCCATTGAGCGCCGGCACCGTGTGCGAGGCCGGCAGCGCGCGGCCGTCGAACTGCGGGAAGTTCCCGCCCACCGACCGCTTGCCGATCGGCGGGAAGCGGCAGATCTCGACCGCGCGGCGAGCTTCCTCGGGCGTATTGATGTCCGGGAAGACGATGCCCGAGACGCCATTGTCGAGCAGGATGGGCGTATCGGGGTCGGCGAGGCTCTTCACGCGCGCGATGGGGGCCACGCCGACCGCGAGCGCCGCATTGGCGATGTTGCACACCGTCTCCGCGTTGAAGACGCCATGCTGTCCGTCGATGAACAGGAAGTGATGCCCGCTCGCCCGCGCGATGCGAGCAATCTCGGGGCCGCGCACGATGCGGACCGAAAGGCCGAAGGCGGGCTTGCCGCCCCGCATGGCCTCGAGCACGGGGTTCGTGAGTGTGGTCGACATGGGGGCGCTCCTCGCTTTTGCTGGGCAAACCTTAACCGAGCCTCGCGACGGCGCCAGGGGTGCCGCAAGTTGTCTCTGGCTCGCGAGCGGGGCTCTCGTCTACGGTGCCGCCGCTGGAGCGACCGGAGAACATCCATGCGCATCGAAGGCTGGGACATCGACATTCTGGTGCAGGGATTTCCGGGCAAGAGCGTCTGCCACGGCGGGCTCGGCTGGAGCACGGTCGTGCTGCTCAGGGGCGCGGGCCGCGTGGCGCTGATCGATGCCGGCACGTTCTCGATGCGCAAGCTCGTCATCGACGGTCTCGCACGGCATGGCCTCAAGCCCACCGATGTGACCGATCTGCTGCTCACCCATTCCCACTGGGATCATTCCGTCAACTGGACGCTGTTCCGGCATGCCCGCATCGTGCTCGGCAAGGTCGAGCTGGCCTGGGCACTGAAGGAGCCGTGGGGCGAGACGCCGGTGCCGGAGCTCTACGTCGAGCGCCTCGAGAAATGGCCGACGCTCGTCCAGGTCGGGGACGGCCAGGAGGTGCTGCCGGGCATGACCGCCCACATCGCGCCGGGACACACGCCCGGCTGCCTCGTCTATGTTCTGAGGGGCCGCGAGAAGGATGTCGTCTTCACGGGCGATGCCGCCAAGAATCGCGCCGAGCTGGTCTCGCGCACGACCGACATGACCTATGATCCGGCCATCTCGCGTGCCACCATCGAGATGATCTGGGGGCATTGGAGGAGAAAGCCCGGCAGCCTGCTGATCCCGGGACACGACCTGCCCATGACGCAGGCGCAAGGCGAGATCGCCTATCTCGGAACGCGCGAGGCAGCGATCACGTGCTGGTACGGCGACGACATGGAGACGACCACCTACTTCAAGCTGACGGTGTGAGCCCAACGATGCGCTTCTCGCTCGCGACGCTGATGACACAGGCGGTGCGCGGCCATATGGGCTGGCCACGGCAGTGGCGCGAGCCGGAGCCGAAGCTCGCCTACGACATCGTCATCGTGGGCGGCGGCGGGCACGGTCTGGCGACGGCGTACTACCTCGCCAAGGAGCACGGGCTCACGAACGTGGCGGTGCTGGAGAAGGGCTGGCTGGGCGGCGGCAACACGGGCCGCAACACCACGATCATCCGTTCCAACTACCTCTGCGAGGAGTCCGAGGCGCTCTACGAGCACGCCATGGAGCTGTGGCAGGGGCTTTCGCACGAGCTCAACTACAACGTCATGTACTCGCCCCGGGGCGTCATGATGCTCGCCCACAACGAGCACGACGTGCGGATCCTCAAGCGCCACGTGCATGCGAACCGCCTCGCCGGCATCGACAACGAGTGGCTGGAGCCGCCCGAGGCCAAGGCGTTCTGCCCCATCCTCGACATCGACCCCCGGCTCCGTCATCCCGTCATCGGCGCCGCCCTGCAGCGTCGCGGCGGGGTGGCCCGTCATGATGCCGTGGCCTGGGGCTACGCCCGCGCAGCCGACCGCCTGGGCGTCGATATCGTGCAGCGCTGCGAGGTGACGGCCATCCGACGCGGTCCCGACGGAGCCGTGATCGGGCTCGAGACCACGCGCGGTCCAATCGCCACCCGCCGGGTCGGCATTGTCGCGGCGGGTCACACCTCCGTCTTGATGGACATGGCCGGCGTGCGCATGCCGCTCGAGAGCTTTCCGCTGCAGGCGCTGGTCTCCGAGCCCGTGAAGCCGGTCATGCCGTGCGTGGTGATGTCGAGCACCGTGCACGCCTACATGTCTCAGTCGGACAAGGGCGAGCTCGTCATCGGCGCGGGCACCGACGCCTACACGTCGTACTCGCAGATGGGCGGCCTGCACGTGACGCGGCATACGCTTGAGGCCATCGCCGAGCTCTTCCCCGTGACGCGCCGGCTCAGAATGCTGCGCTCCTGGGGCGGCATCGTCGACGTGACGCCCGACCGCTCGCCGATCATCGGCAAGACGCCCGTGCCCGGCCTCTTCGTCAACTGTGGCTGGGGCACCGGCGGCTTCAAGGCGACGCCGGGCTCGGGCCACGTGTTCGCCGCAACGCTGGCCAAGGGCGAGCCGCATCCGATCGCTGCGCCCTTCTCGCTCGAGCGCTTCACCACGGGGCGGCTGATCGACGAGGCGGCCGCTGCCGCCGTATCGCACTGACCCGATGGAGGCCGCGATGACACGAGGCTCGAAAATCTTCCGTGCCGAGGACGTGCCGGAAAGCAATGCGACGGGCTATCCTGAGCCTCACCGCGCCACCAATATGCATCGCTACGCGCGCCGCCTCGGCGAGTTCGCCGGGCTGAGCAACTTCGGCGTCAACGTGGTTCGCATCGTCCCTGGGGGGCAGTCGTCGGCGCGACACGCACACGCGGCGCAGGACGAGATCGTGCTGG
>JBFWQN010000453.1:0-4805 GCA_050249405.1 Hyphomicrobiaceae bacterium
GAGGAGGCGAACGCGACGATGCCCCAGCGCGAGCAGCGGCCGTAGGTGGGCTTGATGCCGACCGTGCCGGTGATGGCGGCCGGCTGCCGGATGGAGCCGCCCGTGTCGGTGGCAGTGGCGGCGAGGCAGAGGTTGGCCGAGACCGCGGCCGCCGAGCCGCCCGACGAGCCGCCGGGGACCAGCTTCGCGTTGTCGGTCGCGCCGTTGCGTTGCCGCCGCCAGGGCGACACCACCGGTCCGAAGCAGCTCGTCTCGTTCGACGAGCCCATGGCGAACTCGTCGCAGTTGAGCTTGCCGAGCATCACCGCGCCGGCATTCCACAGGTTCTGCCCGACGGTCGATTCGTAGGTGGGTGTGAAGTCGTCGAGGATGCGCGAGCAGGCCGTGGTGCGCACGCCTTCTGTGCAGAAGAGGTCCTTGTGTCCGAGCGGCAGCCCTTCGAGCGGTCGGGCTGTGCCGGCCGCGAGGCGCTCGTCGCTGGCCTTCGCCTGCGCCAGCGCGCGCTCGGGCGTCGTCAGGACGAAGGCGTTGAGGTGCGCATTGGCCTGCTCGATGGCCGCGAGAAAGGCCCGTGTCAGCTCGACGGCCGAGAAGGACTTGGCGCGGAGCCCGTCACGGGCCTCGGCGAGGGTGAGCTTGGTGAGGTCGGTCATCGGCTCCGGGTGGGGTCGGCTGGCGGTACGATGGTCTTTCGTACACCATTTCCGCGACGCCGACGCCAGGGGCAACAGGCGCACGCCGCCGCGAGGCCCGCTGGCCAGGTAGACTATCGGCGCTTGAGCAACGTTCTGCGGGGTGGCTGCGATGGCCGCAGGCGGGGGGGCTCACGCGACGGGAGCCATGCGGAGGGTGGGGGTGGTTGGTCCATACCCCCTGGACGTCGGCGGAGCTGTCACCAGCTATTCGAGTTGTCCGGTTTTGATAGCACACGACATGGCCACTTATCCGTGTTCGGATAATCTCTGGCGGAAGCTGGGGACGCCGGCGTCGTCATGTGGTCCGACCTCAGGTCGGACACGCTTTCCCTTGGCGGATCGATTGCCCCTTGGCCGCGCGTCAGGGCCGGTCAGGGCTGGCCGTCGCTTTGCCGCCGACGCTGGCTCGACCTCTTCGAGGCCACGCCTTGACGGGACCGAGCGCGGGGCCACGCTCGGAGCTGCCGCCCTGATGCTGCGCGCATCGGTTCGATCACGGATTACCGGACAACTCGTGTGCTGGCGACATGGACGTCGGCGGAGCTTGCCCGAGATGCTGTTTGCGCACATGAAGCGCATCCTGCGACTAGGTCGGCTGCGATTGCGCGGACCGAATGGCGCGCAGCTCGAGTTCACGCTGGCCGGAACCGCCCAGAACCTTCGCCGCCTCGCGAAGCTCACTGCGCGCGGCCCGTCGGCCGGTGCAACCGCGTGCGTGGCGTGAGCGTGCTGTTGGTCGCGTTCGAGGTGTCCAGTTGCGTGGCGGGGCGTCCGTACTCGGGCGTCCTCGCGTCGCCGCCCTGCCGGGCGGCGGCCGGAGCGCCGAGCCTCCGTCCACGGAAGCCCAATGAACGAGGACTTCTGCAACGAAATCGGCCAGTGGCTGCCGTTGCGGAGCCTGGCATTCGGAACATTCGATCCGTCTGTTGATGAGTAGAAAAGCCGACCATTGGTGACCGAAACGCTCGGCAGTCAAATTGTGGCTGGCACAGGCGTGTAAGTTGGAGCAAGCGCCATTCCCACATCGGTGCCCAAGCACATGCCCTCGTCGCGCAATCGGTTCGCAGTTTATTTCACGCCTGCGCCAGGAAGTGCACTTCACCGGTTTGGCTCGGATGTGATCGGCTATGACTGCTATCTCGGACGCGAGCAGAGCGATGCGGTATGGGGCCCGCTGCGCGATCTGCTTGTCAGCGAGCATTTCCTCGATCCCCGCCGCTACGGCTTTCATGCGACGCTGCGCGCGCCATTCGAGCTCGCTCACTCCGTTTCGGTGGACGACATCGTCAGGCACGCACGAGCCTTTGCCCGCGATCAAAGGCCAGTGCCGCTGGCGGACTTGACGCCACGGCTGTTGGACGGCTTCATCGCGCTCACGTGTCCGGCTCCGCCCGCATCACTGGCGTCTCTGGCCGAAAATTGCGTGCGGGCTTTCGAGCCGTTCCGCGCGCCGCTGTCGGAGGCCGATCGAAGCCGCCGCTTGCGCGCCAATCTGTCGGCTAGGCAATTGGCGCACGTCGAGACGTGGGGCTACCCGTACGTGTTGGAAGACTTCGTCTTTCACATGACCCTGACGGGCAAGCTGCCCGCTGATCGGACCGCCGCTGCGCTTCAGCGGATAACCCAGGAATGGGCGCCTCTCGCCGGTCCGGTCGTCATCGACGCGATAGCCATCCTCGAGCAGCCGAGCCGCGAGGCTCGCTTCCGCGTGCTGGAGCGAATCCCACTCGGCACGGACGACTGAGCCTCAGCTTCCGCATTTTTCGAGAAATGCCTCGACTGTCAGCGATCGGAAATCGCCGAGGGCACCGTGCAGCCGGTCGTGGCTCCAGTCCCACCAGGCGAGAGACAGCAGTCTTTCCGCGATGCTGGCCTTGAAGCGTTGGCGCACCGGACGCGCCGGGTTTCCGGCAACGATCGTATAGGCGGGGACATCCTTGGTGACGATCGAGCCGGCCGCAATGACGGCGCCCGTGCCCACCGATCTGCCGGCGAGAATGATGGCCCCATGGCCGATCCACACGTCGTGGCCGATGCTCACCGCATGACTGCGCCGCCAGGCGAAAAACGCCTCCTCGTCGGCCTCGCCCGGAAAGTAGGCCGATGCCCGGTATGTGAAATGCGATTGCGAGGCGCGCTCCATCGGGTGATTGCCCGGATTGATGCGCGTGTGGGAGGCAATCGAGCAGAACTTGCCAATCGTCGTGTAAATCACGTCGCCATCGTTGACGATGTAGGAATAGTCGCCGAGCACGCTTTCGACGAAAGTGGTGCGGGCGCCGACCTCGGTATAGCGGCCGAGCAGGCTTTCGCGAACACTGGCCGTAGGATGAATCAGCGGCTGCAAGCCCAGCGTCTTCATGCGTGCTCCTATCGAATCCCAAGAGCACGATGGCAAGCGCACCTGACGGTTTTGCGACACCGCGCGGTGTTTGCATTCGTCGGAGCTATGGGGACACCATCGGCAGTGTCACATACTTGTTAGGTTCAGCCGCTAAGCGTCCGACCTGTTCAGCAGTCGAGGCGCCAGAATGCTTCAAATCGAGTCTCTCACCAAGCAGTTCGGCACGAAGCGCGCCGTCGACGACGTGTCTCTGTCGATCCCGGCAGGCGCTTTTGTCGGCGTGATCGGCCGCTCGGGCGCGGGCAAGTCGACTCTGCTGCGCATGGTGAACAGGCTGGCGGAGCCCACGTCCGGTCGCATCCTCTTCGATGGACGCGACGTCACGGCCATCAAGGGGCAGGCGCTCCGGGACTGGCGCCAGCAGTCGGCGATGATCTTTCAGCAGTTCAACCTGGTCGGACGGCTCGACGTGCTGACCAATGTGCTGCTCGGTCGGATCAATCATGCGAGCACGCTGCCCACGCTGCTCAACATGTGGCGCACCGAGGACCGCGCGATCGCACTTTCGGCGCTGGAGCAATTGGACATCGCGAGCCTCGCGCCACAGCGCGCCGACACGCTTTCGGGTGGCCAGCAGCAGCGCGTCGCCATCGCCCGCGCGCTCGTACAGGAGCCGCGCCTGCTGCTTGCCGACGAGCCGATCGCCTCGCTCGATCCCCGCAACACGCGCGTGGTGATGGACGCGATCCTGCGCATCAACAAGCACTTCGGCATCACCGTGCTCTGCAATCTGCATTCGCTGGAAACGGCACGAACCTACTGCGACCGGCTCATCGGCATGGCGCAAGGGCGGATCGTGTTCGACGGCGTGCCGTCGACATTGACCGATGGCGTCGCACGCGAGCTCTACGGCCTCGAGGCCAACGAGGTGATCGACACGGCCGGAACGGCCATGCCTCGACCCCGAAGCGCTGCGGCCGTCGCCATGGCGGTTGCATAGCACGAGCCATCGGCCGCGCTTTCGGCCCTGGACGCGACATCAGAGGCAAGTGGTCATGAGGGAAGCTTCAATGCTCAATCGTCGTACGGCACTCGGCGGCCTCGCCGCCGCCGCGATCAGCCTCGCAGCCGGCACCGCCCAGGCGGAAGGCTGGAAGGACAAGTACAAGGAGATCGTGTTCGCCGTCATCCCGGCCGAGAACGCGTCCGGCGTCACCGAGCGCTGGGGGCCGTTCACGGCCTACCTCGAGAAGCAACTCGGCACGAAAGTGACGCTGCGCATAGCCAACGACTACGCCGCCGTGATCGAAGGCCAGCGCTCAGGCGTCATCCATATCGGCTATTATGGCCCGGCCTCTTTCGCCCGAGCCCTGAAGACCGGCGTGAAGGTCGAGGCAATCGCCATTGACGTCAACCTCGACGGCACCAAGGGCTACCACTCCGTCTTCTACGTGAAGAAGGACAGCCCTTATCAGAAGATCGAGGACCTGAAGGGCAAGAACCTCGGCCTCGTCGATCCGAATTCGACGTCCGGGTACAACGTGCCGCTGTTCGCGCTCGACAAGCAGGGCATCAAGCCCAGCGAGTTCTTCGGCAAGGTCGTGGTCACCGGCAGTCACGAGAACGCGGTCCTCGCGCTCCAGCAGGGCACGGTCGACGTCGCCGCCAACTGGTGGAACGACGAGAGCGAGTCGAACCTGCTGCGCATGGCGCGTAAAGGCATGGTCAAGGCCGAGGACTTCCGCATCATCCAGAAGTCCGCCCAG
>JBFWQN010000454.1:0-4784 GCA_050249405.1 Hyphomicrobiaceae bacterium
CCGGTCCTTCTGCTGCTTGTCCTCGGCCCGCCGGTCCTGCCGGTCCTTCTGCTGCTTGTCCTGAGCCTGACGGTCCTGCCGATCCTTCTGCTGCTTGTCCTCGGCCTGCCGGTCCTGGCGACCCTTCTGCTGCTCACCTTGAGCTTGCCGGCCCTGCTGGTCCCCACTCTGCCGGCCCCGCTGAGCCTCTCCTCGCCCGCTGCCGCGATCGTCGGACTGGGCGCGCGGCCCTGAGCCACCCTGGCCGCCTTGCTCGCGACCGGCGCTGCCGGCTTCTGTCCCTCGACCGCCGCGGTCGCCCCCGCCGCCGCCAGGGCTCGCCTGCCCGCCACCTCCTCCGCCCGGAGCGGCCGCTGGCGGTCCACTGTCTCCGCCACGGCCACCTTTCTCTTGCTGCGCCAGCACCATCGTCGAGGTGCCGACCAGCAGAGCCGCTGTAGCAACGTTCACAACCAGCCTGTTCATCCTTGCTCATCCTTCTAGAAAACGTTGGGAAAAGCCCGGCTCGGCGCACTCCCCCCTCTCGCAAGGAAATGCTCGGGTTCACTTTCGGTTCCCGAACTGTCGCAGGTCGGTTTCATGAATTGGACGAGGAGCGACTCTCGCTCTCCGTGGAACCGGACGCGACGCGCGCGGCTTGAAACCAAAGTTGCTGATGCAAGGATGATCGCAATGCGACAGCGGCAACTATGCAAGGCTCTGGTGCTTGCCGCGCTGGTCGGCAGCCCTGCCGAGGCCCATCAGGGCAGCACAGGCCAGGATTACACCAAGTTCCGGCAGCAGAACGGTGCCTCATGCTGCAATGCGCAGGACTGTCGCCCCGTCGGCTACCGGCTCCGCCCGGATGGCGACGTGGTCATGTATCCCGAAGGGCGCGCCATCATTGTCCCGCAGCGCCTGCTGAACGAAACGCCTTCCGACGACGGCCGCGCGCACTGGTGCGGCATCAGGTTGCCTAGCGGCAATCTCCAGACCTTCTGCGCGATCCTTCCCCGCCAGATGACCCGGTGGCAGGCCCCCTCGCGTGGCATCGCTCTCGAGGCGTCGGCCAGCATCGGCAGGGCACTCGCCTTTTTGGGTTGGCGGCCCCCGTTTTCATCCCCCGGCGAAATCTGCAGGAGTGGACGATGAACGTATTCATTCTCGACGAGCTGCGCCGTAACGGCGACGACTACGCGAGCCATCTCGCCACCTACGAAGGATTTGTGCGCGGCGTCATGATCTTCACCGCGCACGTGGCCGTCATCCTGCTGCTTCTGGCGTGGTGGCTCGTCTGACCGTTGCCGGGGTGACGCTATTGCGGTGGCCGGTGGATGAGACGCGTCTGCCCGCGCCGCCGGTAGAACATGCGCCCGAAGATGTCCCCCTTCAGCTCCCGCCGGTAGTCCATGTAGTCGAGGATCGGGTCCCACGGCGCCTCCTCGTCCACCAGGGCCTCGAACCCAGCTGCCGACAGGGTGCGCTGCATGGCCTCCCGGTTCTTGCGGTTCTGGAACTCGGCGAGAACGAGCGACGTGCCCGAGAGATCGAGGTGGGCCAGCACCTCCGCCTCACCGCCTTCGATGTCGATCTTCACGATGTCGGCCGAGGGCAGCGAGCCGGGATCAACCACATCCACCTCGAACGTGGTCCCCTCCGCGGTTTCGATGAACGTATCGCGGGCATAGGCCTCGAGCCCCGCCTCGCCGTCTCCCGCAAAGCGGGCGAAGAAGCGCGCCCGACGAACGTCCCCAGGAAACAGCGCGGCATTGGTGATGGCGATGTCGCGATAGCCGGCCGTATTGCGCGCAAGGAATGCGAACGTGCCCGGATTGGGCTCGAAAGAGCGCACGCGGCTGCCGGGCCAGCGACGCACGGCCCACAGCGCGAACGAGCCGACATTGGCCCCGATATCCAGCACGTCGAGGCCCGCTCCGTCGTGATGGCTCTCGTACTCGCCGCTGAGAACGTACTCGATCGGTGGGCGCATCGCCTCGGGGCACTCGATGGTGACGGGAATGGGCGATGTCATGCGGTAGGTGGGCATCGAGCGGCTCCGGATCGGGGCGAACGGCGCGAGCGTCTGCCACAGGATTGTGGCGCCAGCAACGCACTCAGGCGACGTTGTCCCTCGCGGTCTCGATCTCCGGCGACCGATGGAGGACCGGGGCAGCTTCCCGCCCCGCATCGGCGGTGCTACCCTTCCATAAAAAGGTCCGGAGGAGACGTGCATGCTGACGCCGAGCCAGGTCGATTTCTATAACGAGCACGGCTACCTGATGGTCCCGGACGCACTATCGCGGGCGGAGGTGGAAGAGCTGCGCTCGATGGTCGACGAGATCGTCGCCGGCGCCTCGAAAGTAACGAGCCACACCGACATCTACGACCTCGAGGACGGGCACACACCCGAGACTCCCAAGGTCCGGCGCATCAAGGCCCCGCACAAGCATTTCGACTATTTCCATCGCCTCGTCCGCCACCCCGGCATCATGGCGACGCTCGCCGCGCTGCTCGGGCCGAATATCCGTCTCCACGGCTCGAAGCTGAACATGAAGTCGGCAGGCTACGGCGCCCCGGTCGAGTGGCATCAGGACTGGGCGTTCTACCCGCACACCAACGACGACGTGCTGGCGACCGGCATCCTCCTCGACGACTGCGATCTCGAGAACGGGCCGATGCTGATGATCCCGGGCTCGCATCGGGGCCGCCTCTACGACCACCACGCCGACGGTTGCTTCTGCGGTGCCATCACGGGCGAGCTGAACCAGATCGAGTTCGACAAGGCCGTGCCGCTCACCGGCAAGGCCGGCTCCATGTCGATCCATCACGCCCGCACGTTGCACGGCTCGGCCGAGAACACCTCGGCAAAGCAGCGCCGGCTCCTGCTGTTCGAGTTTGCCGCCGCCGATGCCTGGCCGCTGATGGGCGTCCCGAACTTCGACGAGTTCAACAGCCGCATCGTGCTCGGCTCCCCGACCGTGGAGCCACGCATCCAGCCGGTGCCGGTCCGCATGCCGCTTCCCCCGGCCAAGGCCCAGGGCTCCATCTACGAGAACCAGCGCGGTGCCAAGGTGCGCTATTTCGGACGGCAGGCGGCGGAATAGGCGGCGGTAGAGCCCGATCGGGCAAGGAGACGGCCATGCAGATCCAGCAATTCGGCTATTTCGGCATCAGGTCCCAGAAGCTCGACGACTGGGCGGAGTTCGGCCCCCGCTTTCTCGGGCTCGAGGTGGTGGAGCGTACGCCGACGACGCTCAAGCTGCGGATGGACGATCGCAAGCAGCGCATCCTCGTATCCTCGACCGACGCCGAGGTGACGGCATTCGGCTTCGAGGTTGCCGACGCGGCGGAGCTCGACGCACTCGCGGCGCGACTGGAGTCCGTGCAGGTGAAGGTGCGCCGGCTGCCTCCAGCCGATGCCGCGCTCCGCGGGGTCGCAGAGGCGATCCGCTTCTCCGATCCGGTCGGTAACTCACTCGAGGCCTTTCACGGCCCCGAGGTGACAGCCGAGCCGTTCAAGGCCGGGCGGCCGATCTCGGGCTTTCGTACGGGCGTGCTCGGAATGGGCCACGCCGTGCTGCACGTGAAGAAGGCCGAGGACCTGCTTCCCTTCTACCGCGACGTGCTTGGCTTCCGCGTCAGCGACTACATGGTCAAGCCGTTCACGGCCTATTTCTTCCACGTCAACCCGCGTCAGCACAGCCTCGCTCTGCTGCAGACCGGCCGCGAGGGCATCCACCACATCATGATGGAGGTGGGCATGCTCGACGACGTCGGCCAGGCGCTCGACATCGCGACCGCCGAGGACCGGCTTGCCGTCACCCTCGGCCGCCATACCAACGACCTCATGACCTCGTTCTATGCGAGGACGCCCGACGAGTTCCTGATCGAGTACGGGTGGGGCGGTCGCCTGATCGACCTCGATAGCTGGTCGGCCTCCGAGATGACCTACGGCGGCAGCCTGTGGGGCCACGACCCGGTCTCGGCCTCGCCCGAGCAGCGCGCCGCCCGCAGGGCCAGCAAGAGCTTGGTCGCCAGGGACGGCCTGCGCCAGCCGGTGCAGGTGGCGGAGGGAAATTATCACTTGGGCAGCTCCGGCACGTGCGCCTGGTGGGATGCGATGAAGCAGTGATCCGATGGTGATCGGCGCGCCGCCGGGATCGCGAGGCGGCGCGCATATCGATGCGCCGGAACGGAAGATCCGGCGGCGACGTCCGCCATCCGGACGACCGGCGCAAGTGCTCCGGTCGTCAATCGTTTCTTGACCACGACCGCAGGCAGATGCCTGCAATTGAAACGATTTTTGAAAGGATTGGGATACCTTGGCGCCAACCGACGAATGGGAGGTGGCTATGGGGTTCCTGTCCACGCACGACTGGGCATTTCTGACGTGTCTCATGCTTCTCGGAGGTGCCATCGCGACCTCCGAGCCAGGCCGCGACATGCGCGTGGCGCCGCATTTGCGGGCAGCTATCGCATCCGGCATCGGCCAGCTGCCCATCGGCAGTTGAGGGGCGGCTACCCGCAATGCCGTCGCCCTGATCGCAGCGAGACGGCCATGCTTCGGGGTGGCGACGCGAACAGCTCAGCCGAAATAGGGCGTACCGTCCACGAGCCCGCAGAAGAGCCGTAGCGCCATCGCACATTCGCCCGGCATCAGCACCTGGATCGCGTGCGCCGGAGTCGGCAGGTTCACCACTCGGATGCCTTTGATTCCCTCGCGGATCTTCTGCTCCTCGAAACGGGTCACGGTAACGGCTGTCGGGTATAGCCCGAGCGTCGGCACGGCGACCTTGTGCAGGTAT
>JBFWQN010000455.1:0-4766 GCA_050249405.1 Hyphomicrobiaceae bacterium
CGCCTCGACTCGCAATGGAGGCATTGCCAGCGGCAGCCTGCGCCATAGCTTTGCCGAGCACGCCCGTCGTTTCGGTGAGGAGCGGGCAGTCGCGATCGACCGGGAAGGCAAGGAGGCGCGCGAGGATCTGGCGAGATTCATCGCCGAGGAGCGCATCGACTGCGATTTCAAGCTGACAGGCCGCTTTACGGGCGCCTCGAAGCCCGCCGACTACGACAGCCTGGCCCGTGAGGGCGAGCGATTGTCGAAAGTCCTCGGCATTGAGGCCTACGCCGTCTCTCGAGCCGAGCAGCGCAACGCCATCGGCACCGATTTCTACCATGGCGGCCTCGTTCGCAAGGACATCGGTGGTCTCCACCCGGCCAAGCTTCATGCTGGGCTGCTGCGCCTCGTCCTGGCTGCCGGCGCGCGGGTGCATGGCGAGACGCCCGTTCTCGGCATTCGGAGCGACGGCGGCGTCTACGAGGTCCAGACGAGCCGCGGAACGGTGCGCGCTGCCAACGTCATCGTCGGCACCAATGGCTACACGGACGGGGCCGACCCGTGGCTCAGACGGCGTTTGGTGCCGGTCCGGAGCCGGATCATCGCGACGGCGCCAATCTCCGACAATCTCATGAAGGAGCTTTGTCCCAAGGGCTATATGCTCGGCGAGACACGAGCGCTGCACTACTATTATCGGCCGTCGCCGGACGGCACACGGATCCTGTTCGGCGGGCGGGACGGCACCATTGCCGGCGATCCGCAGTGGCCGACCGACAGCTTGCGCCGCGCGCTGCTCGACATCTTCCCGGTGCTCGAGGATGTGCCGATCACCCACAGCTGGTTCGGGCACGTGGCCATGAACCGCGACATGATCCCGCGCATCTTTACGAAGGGCGGCGTGCGCTATGCAGCCGGCTACTGTGGCTCGGGGGTCGTCTGGGCGAGATGGGCCGGCAAGAAAGCTGCCCTGACGCTGCTCGATGCGCCCGAGGCTGCCTCCGCCCTCGACTTCAGGCCGCCCAAGGCGGTGCCGCTCTACGCCGGCAAGCCCTGGTTCATGCCGCTGGTCTTTGCCTGGTACGCAACCAAGGATCGCATGGACCATCGGGGACGTCGCTCGGCGAGATAGGTCTGCCATCCCGCTACGGGGTTCATCCACGGTTCATCCCGGCTATGCATGCCATGGCGGCATGCTCGGAGACGAGTGGACGGGATCGGGGCAGCTGGCGATGGCCGATCGAAGATCCGGCTGATCGCCTTGAGCCTCGTTGAGTTTGAGGGACCGGCCGCATCATGCAGCGATCGCTGGATACTACCGCCGCGGAGGCGCCGCCGCCGTCCAACGCCTGGCAATCTTATATGAGGGCGCTCACGCTGCTCTCGTCGGAGCGCTGGCTGGCAGCCGCCTTGATCGCGGCGGGAATGGTGCTCGCCATTATCCAGGTCGTCGAGCAGCAGCTCTTCGGACAGGTGGTCGACGCTCTCGCCAAAGGCGAGGGTGCTTTCGGCATCATCGGCCTCTGGGCATTCCTGGGCTTCTTCAGCATCGCTGCCAGCGTCGTGATCGCCGTCTCGGCCGACCGTCTGTCGCACCGGCGGCGGCTGGCTGCGATGGGTGATGCGTTCGAGCGCGCCATCACGATGCCGATCAGCTACCACGCGCGCAAAGGCTCGGGCGCCATGGTCCGCGCTATCCTCGCCGGCACCGATGCGCTTTTCTGGCTGTGGCTATCATTCCTGCGCGAGCAGCTGACGGCGCTGATCGGCATCCTCTATCTGGTGCCGACGGCGATCGCCATGGACTGGCGCATGGCCTCGATTCTCGCGGCCCTCGCGCTGCTCTACGTGCTGCTCAATATCTTCGTGGTCGAGCGCACGAGCAACGGACAGGCAGCAGTCGAGCAGTACCATAATAACGTCTATGGCCGCGTCGGCGACGTGCTCGGCAACGTCACCGTCGTTCAGAGCTATCATCGGCTCGGCGCCGAGATGCAGGCCATGCGCGACATCATGGGGCAGCTCCTGGCCGCCCAATACCCCGTCCTCACGTGGTGGGGTCTCCTCACCGTCATGACGCGCGCCGCCGCGACCATCGCGATGGTCGCGATTTTCCTGGTGGGCGCCGTGCTGGCCGCCAAGGGCGAGATCTCCGTCGGCTCCATCGTGGCCTTTGTCGGCTTCGCCAACTTGATGATCGGCAAGCTGGACCAGCTCTCGGGCTTCATCGTGCGTGTCAATCAGCAGGCGCCGACGCTACGGACTTTTTTCGAGCTGATGGACGCCCCCGCGTCCGTTGTCGAGAAGCCGGGAGCCACGGCGCTGGAGGATGTGAAAGGCGAGGTCACCTTCGACAAGGTCAGCTTCAGGTACGGACCCGGCGCCCAGGGTGTTTTTGATCTCGAGCTCTCGGCGCGGCCCGGCGAGACCATCGCGCTGGTGGGACCGACCGGCTCCGGCAAGACGACGACACTCGCGCTCTTGCAGCGCATCCGCGAGCCCGACCAGGGCAGCATCCGGATCGATGGCCGCGATATTGCCGACGTCACGCTCGGCTCTCTTCGAAGCTCGATCGCGGTCGTGTTCCAGGATGCGGGACTGTTCAACAGGACTATCGCCGAGAATATACGCGTCGGCTCGCCGGATGCCACGGACGCAGATGTCGAACGGGCAGCACGATTGGCGGAGGCGCACGACTTCATCATGCGCAAGCCGGGCGGCTACGGTTTCGTCATCGGCGAGCGCGGACAGTCGCTCTCCGGAGGGGAGCGACAGCGCATCGCCGTGGCACGGGCGATCCTGAAAGATGCGCCCATCCTCATTCTCGACGAGGCGACGAGCGCGCTGGACGCCGAGACGGAGGCCAAGATCAAGCGGGCGCTGGACGCGCTGCGAAAGGGGCGGACGACGTTCATCATCGCGCACCGCCTGTCGACCGTCTCCAATGCCGACCGCATCCTCGTGCTGGACGAAGGCCGCGTCGTGGAGCGCGGTCGCTACCGCGAGTTGGTCATGAAGGGCGGGCTGTTTGCCCGTCTTGTCTCGGAGGGCGGCTTCACCGTCCCCGAGGCCGACGAGGACGAGAAGATTCTTCCCGTCGCGTGATGCGGCGATGCGGGCTGGCGGCGGGGCGGTCGAATGAAGCCGGCCCCGCCTCGCGTTCTGGATCGAGGCGCGGGCCGTCTCATCCGTGCCTCTTCTCGCGATCGGCTACCGGCGCGGCTGACTGCCCGCGGGCGCCGGCCGGATGGCCCGCTCTTTCTCCACCTCGGCCTTGAGCGCCGGATCGACGAACTCAAGTTGGGCGGTCCCACGCAAGCCGCTGCCGACCTCCTGGGCCCGCCGGTGGATGAGGGTGGCCAGGATTCGCTCCTTGATCTTGTCGAACGGCGGGGCGCCGCGCTGCCGTTTGTCCTCGACCTTGATCAGGTGCCAGCCGAACTGGCTCTTGATCGGCAGTGAGACCTCGCCCTTGTCGAGCTTGAAGGCCGCCTCCTCGAACTGCGGAACCATCCGTCCGCGCGTGAAATATCCGAGGTCGCCGCCGTCCTCCTTGCTGCCTGGATCCTTGGAGTGCTGCCGGGCCATCTTCACGAAGTCCTCGCCGTGGGCGATTTTCTCGTAGATTTCCTTGGCTTGGTCCTCACTCTCGACCAGGATATGGCGCGCTCGCACCTCTTGTTGCGATGGTGTCGAGGCGATCTCCTTGTCGTAGAACGTCTTCGCGTCCGCCTCGCTGATCGACCCCTTGACCGAGCGGTCGAAATAGGCGTCCCGCAAGGCACGCCGCTGCCAGTAACGCTGGCGCTCTTCAAATCCTTGTGCGGACCCGAGCTTTTCCTTCTCGCCCGCCTCGGCGAACAGCATTGTCTCGATCACATACTCGACCAGCACCCGCCGGCGCTGCTCGGCTGGCAGGCTGCCGAGATCATTGCCGATCTCGCCTTCCGCGAGCTTGACGTCGGCCTCGGTCACGGGACGGCCATTGACGATCGCGACGACGGCATCCTGGGCCGAGACCGCAATGCTGCTTGCGGCCATGAAAAGCACCAATGCTGGGCCGAGCAGGAGCGAGGCGGCGCGTTTGATTGAGGGCAAGGGTAGCGTCCTTCTGCTGGCGGACATCGCACCGCGGCCGGAGCGCGCGGGCCTGTCACGCGACGAGGCCGATATCACGCCTCGCGGGCGGGGTGGTATCGCGTCACACCGGATCCGCCAAGGGAAAGCCGCACCGATGTCCGAATTGCGACGAGCCAGTGCCGCGCCGGGTGCACCGGTAGGCGCTACGATTTGGCCGTTGCCCGCGGGAAGGCGGTCGCGTTGACAGCGTGGGGCACGGTCCTTATCTCTTCGCCCATCCGGCTCGGCCGGATCGCCCTTGGCGCCTTGGGTCTGGTTCACGCGGTTTCGCCCCGGCTAGCGCGAGCCCGCGACCGCCCTGATGGCGCCGCCGGACGGCCTTTCCCGCACGCGCCCGCTGGCGCCGCGCCCGCTCCGGATTTCGGACGCGGGCAAACCGACTTGAGGCCCGACCCCATGCTTTCGATCGGCGCGATCGCACAGAAGATTTTCGGCTCGTCGAACGAGCGCAGGCTGAAGTCCTATCGGCGCCAGGTCGACGAGATCAACGCGCTCGAGGACGAGGTGCAGCGCCTGAGCGATGACGACCTGCGCGCTCGCACGGTCGAGTTTCGCAAGCAGGCGATGGACGGCACCCCGCTCGACGACCTGCTGGTGCCGGCGTTCGCGACGGTGCGCGAGGCGGCCAAGCGCTCGCTCGGCATGCG
>JBFWQN010000456.1:0-4730 GCA_050249405.1 Hyphomicrobiaceae bacterium
ATGAAGAAATGATCGCCCTTTCGCGCCGCCGTCAGGAGCGCCATGGAGTGCTGCACAGGGAAGAACGTGTGCGCTTCAGGCTCATGGCCTTCTTGGCGGGCTTGGTGATCTCGACCTTGACCTCACCGCTCGCTCCGCTGCGATTGGCATCGCCGTCGGTAGTCTCCTCGAGCTTGGTGTCCTTGTACTGGCTCGAGTTGAACCGAAAGGCCTTGGCGAGCGCGTCCTCCCAGCTCTGCGAGCGCATGTCGGTAACGGACGTGGCGCCCTCCTGGTTGGTCATCTGCGTGACGAACCGCATGTTTTGCGTGTAGCCCTGGCACGTCGAGCCCGTGAGCTCGTAGACCATGCGCCCGGTGAGCTCGCTCACCCCGGTGCCTCCGCGGGCATCGGCGAGCGTGATCTCGTAGACGGCCCGGTGCGGCTGCAACTGCTCGTTTCCCGTCGCGGGCTTCTGCGCCCAGGCCGACGCACACCCCATCGACGCCGTGACGACCGCAATTGCTGCCGCGCGAGACATCGCGGGGCACTTCAAGGTGTCGCTTCGTGCTCCGGCGTCTGGAGTCATACGTGCTCCCGCTAGGGCCTCTCGACGAGGCTTCTGACTGCGACCGGTATCACTGGACCGTCAGGCTGCCTAGGCCATTGCAAACGAAGGCTGCCCACGCCAAGAATGAAACGACTTTATCTCAGCGGCAGGCGGCGGAAAAGGGGCGCTCATGACGGCAGGCATCGAAGGCAGGTTGCAGACGATGGGCCTCTCGCTGCCGGGTGCCCCCGCACCGGTCGCAAACTACGTGCCGACTGTCGAGGTGGGCGGGCTCCTGTTCATCTCGGGTCAAGTCTCGCGCAAGGCTGACGGCTCGATGATCACGGGCCGGCTCGGCGCCGGTCTCGATGCTGCCGCCGGCCGTGAGGCCGCCAAGGTCTGTGCGCTCAACCTGCTGGCGCAAGCCAAGGCGGCCCTCGGCTCGCTCGACCGCATCGCGCGGGTCGTCAAGCTGACGGGCTTCGTCAACTCTGACCCGTCCTTCAACCAGCAGCCGCAGGTTGTGAATGGCGCCTCCGACTTCCTGGTGGAGTTGCTGGGCGACAACGGCCGCCATTCGCGCTCGGCCGTAGGCGTCGCCGCGCTTCCAGGCGATGCGGCCGTCGAGATCGAGGCCATTTTCGCCGTCGCGACGCGCTGAGCCCGGCGATCATGCTCGACCGGTCGATCTTCCAGAGGCCCATCGCGCACCGGGGGCTGCACGCCGCGGCTCGCGGCGTGATCGAGAACTCGGGGCCGGCCTTCGAGGCGGCGCTCGCCAAGGGTTACGGCATCGAGTGCGATCTGCAGCCGGCTGCGGACGGCACGGCGATGGTGTTCCACGATACGGCCCTCGCGCGGCTGGTCGAGGCGCCGGGCGGCACCGCGGATCACACCGCCGACGACCTTTGCCGCCTCGCCTACCGGGACGATGCCAGCGCGCG
The DNA here is from genome assembly GCA_050249405.1 of Hyphomicrobiaceae bacterium. GTDB lineage: Bacteria > Pseudomonadota > Alphaproteobacteria > Rhizobiales > Hyphomicrobiaceae. The sequence goes on from JBFWQN010000456.1 coordinate 1,474, forward strand.
GATCTTGCGTCTGTCAGACTTGCTCGCTGTCGTTGCCGGCCGCGTGCCTCTGCTGATCGAGGTGAAAAGCGAATGGACACCGCCCGACGCCCGCTTCTTGGGCTCGATCGTGCGGGAGCTGGCCGCCTACCGCGGGCCATTCGCAGTGATGTCGTTCGATCCCGCAGTCGTCGCAGCTTTGAAGCCGCTCCTGCCCGGCGTGCCGCGCGGCATCGTATCGGGCCTCTACGATGCGACGTGGTGGCCGGGAAAGCTCGATGCCGACAAGGCCTATCGGCTCTCGCACCTGCTCGACAGCCGGCCCGCCGAGCCGGATTTCTTCGCCTATCATGTGAAGGCACTACCGACGCCGGTGACGCGATTTGTGCGCGAAGGGCTGGGGTTGCCACTCTTCACGTGGACGGTACGCACGGCAGCCGACCTCGCCGTCGCCCGAAAATGGGCCGATGCGCCGATCTTCGAGGACGTTGATCCGACTTCGTAGCAGCATCGTCGCGCGGAGGGCTTGGCGGACCGTGAGATCGTCCTATCTGAGAGCGAGTCTCCGTCGAGACGGCACGTGCCGGGTGCTTCACGTTCTGGTCCGTTTCCGTCTACCCGCCCGATAGATGCTGAAAGAGCCCCTTCCGCATGACCACCGATCTCATGGCGCTCGCCGCCGATCCCGCGGCGTGGGCCGCTCTCCTGACTCTCATCGCCATGGAGATCGTGCTCGGCATCGACAACCTGATTTTCATTGCGATCCTGACCAACAAGCTTCCCGAGCAGAATCGCCAGCTGGCGCGCCAGATCGGTATCGGGCTCGCGCTCATCATGCGTCTGGCCCTGCTCGGCACCATTGCCTGGATCGTCCAGCTCACGCAGCCGGTCTTGACGGTCCTCGGCCACGCCTTCTCGTGGCGCGACCTGATCCTGATCGCCGGCGGCGCCTTCCTGGTCTGGAAAGCCACTAAGGAAATCCACCACCGGGTCGATCCGGATCCTGGCCCCGACGTGTTCGACAGGAAGACCGTGAGCCTCGGCTTTGCCGCGGCCATCGGCCAGATCATCCTGCTCGATCTCGTGTTCTCCATCGACAGCATCATCACGGCCGTCGGCATGACCGAGCACGTGCCGATCATGTTCATCGCCGTCATCGTGACGGTTCTGGTCATGCTGCTGGCGGCGACGCCGCTCGCCAACTTCATCGGCAACAATCCGACGATCGTGATGCTGGCCCTGGGCTTCCTCCTGATGATCGGCACGATGCTGATCGCGGAAGGTTTCGGAGCCCATATCCCGAAGGGCTACGTGTACACGGCCATGGCTTTCTCGGCCCTCGTGGAAGGCCTCAACATGCTCGACCGGCGCGCGCAGCAGCGCCATCGGGGCGAGGAGGGCGCCAAAGCTGCCGGCGCTCCCACCAAGGAGAAGCCGCCGGCCGTGTGACGTGCCGTTCGGCCAGGTTTCGGCCGTCGTCGGCCGATGCCTCAGCCCGCGCTTCTCAGCTTGGCGACGAGGCCCTGCATCGTCGCCTTCTCGTCGGCCGTCGAGCACGGGATGGAGAACTCGATGTCCGAGACGATGCCGCCGTAGCGCTGGGTGAGCTTGTCGCCGATCTCGTCGTAGGTGCCGATGGTCGCGTAGGTGTGCAGCACCTCGTCGGAGATTCGCTCCGGCATCTCCTCCCAGCGCTGCGCCTTCGACAGCTTGGCCATCTCGTCCGCCAGCGCGCCGAGGCCGTGCAACTCGAACGTGGCGCGGTAGGCCGGCGTCGAGCAGTAGAAGGCGACGCGCGCGCGCACGTCCTTCGTGCGCTTCTCGAGGGTTGCCCTGTCGGGCGCCGTGCACACCAGCGGCTTCATTGCGATGGCGACGGCCGATACATCGCGGCCGGTACGGCGCGCGCCCTCGGTGGCGGCCGGCAGCATCACCTCGCGGATGTAGCGCGGCGTGCACACGGGATGGACGCGGATGCCGTCCGCCACCTCGCCGGCGATGCGGCACATGACCGGGTTCACGGCGGCGATGTGGACGGGGATGTCGGGATGCGCGATCGGGCCCGGATCGAACAGCGGCACCATCAGCGACAGCTTGTAGTGTGTGCCCTGGTAGTCGAGCGGCTTCTGCTCCTGCCAGCAGCGCCAGACCGCCCGCACGGCCTGCACGTAGTCGCGCATCCACGGGCCCACCGGATGGAACTCGAGCCCGAAGCGGCGCACGATATGGCCGCGCACCTGGCTGCCGAGGCCCAGGACGAAGCGGCCTTTCGAGAGCTTCGCCAGCGACCAGGCCGACATCGCCGTGATGGCGGGCGCCCGCGGGAAGGCCATGGCGATGTTGGTCGAGAGCCGGATGCGGCTCGTCGTCGAGGCGGCGAGCGCCATGATCTGGTAGGGATCGTCCTTGGTCTCCTCGACGCAGAGCCCGTCGAAGCCGACCTCCTCCACCAGCGCCGCGTCGTGGCCGACGCGCGCGATGTCGAGCGGCATGTCGGAGGCGCGAAGCCCCGGATCGAGCTTGCCGAGGGGAAGCAGCGTTTCGACGCGCATGGGCGGGTGTCCTCGCGGGTGGTCAGGGCGGTGCGTTGGCGCGCAAGGTGACAGCGCCTGCGATAGGGTCAAGGGGGGCGCGATCGACAGCGGTGCACGCAGTCATCGCCCGATCGAGGCAGCTGACAGCGCTCGCGGTACCCGCATCCGGGCGGATCGGCCGCCGCGACGCCGGTCGTTTAACGGTGGGAATTGAGCCGAAGGCACCGTTCAGGCGAGGACTCGCTCTATCGCGCTGCGGAAGGAGCTTCCTGACCTTGATCGGGATCGACGGCCCACCCTATGCTGCGAGCACGTCCACGGCAGAGGCTCCCCCGATGCCGAAAGACAGGGCGGCGACGGGGTGGGCCAGGAGGTGACAAACCAACCGGCTCCTCGCAGCCAACCAATGATAAATCGTACCCAATTTGTCACACTACAAAGCGTGGTAGTCCGCGATCTTGCGGCCGAGCGTGGAGCGGATTTCATTTCCAAACTTGTCCGCGTTCGATATGGCTCTACCCCACTCAGACCGCAGCGTGGAAATCAGTTTCCCTGCATCATCAAATACATCGTTGGATTGCCCGATTTCTTGCAGGACATCGACTAGACTTTTCAACATGAGTGATTGGCTCCTGCCCCGCAAGTGAGACAGGCATAACTGGCGGGCAAAGCTGTTCACGAAGCCTCGCCAACCTGCCACATCTAGACGAAAGCGTGGAACCTGCACCAATTCGTAGCCGAAAG
>JBFWQN010000457.1:0-4724 GCA_050249405.1 Hyphomicrobiaceae bacterium
GTGGACCTCGAGGATCCGCGCGTCGCGAAGCAGGTCGACGTCCTTCTTGAGAAGCATGCGGAAGGGCGTCTGGTCGACCATGATGCGGTCGTCGGTATCGATGTCGAGATCCTGAATGGCGATCTGCTGGCCGTCCGACACGATCAGCTGTCGACTTGGCGGCGCGTACTCGAAGCGCACCCGCCCGGGCTTCTTCATATAGAATTTGCCCTTGAGCCGCTTGTTGTCGGAGGTCGTCTGGAGAAAAGCGCCTTTGAGATTTTCGATAGCGTTGAAGTAGTCGTTGACCTTCTTCACGATCTCGACCTGCCGCTCGTCCAGCGTAATGCTGGCTGACTGCGCGTCGGCCGAGGCTTTCTGCTGCTGAGTGTTCCAGCCGGGGCCGCCGACAGGACTCTCGCCGCCCTTCCTGTCCTGTGCCGCCACCGGCGTGGCGAGCAGTGCGAGCATTGCTGCCGCGGCCGCCGCCCGCCTGACTGATCGCGCCGAATCGATGTTCACCTGCCGCCGCCTCTGCCCGATCATGCCGCTGCCCCCGCCACCCGGATCCCGGTTGCACAGTCCCTACAATTGGGACTTATCGAGGGCAAGACATGGCCGGTCCCGGTCATTCGGGGCCTGTTGAAACTCGAGGGCAACGGACACCGATGCGAGGGCCGGCGCGGCGACGCGAGCCGCAGCCAACTCGTGCTCAGCGGCCCGTGAGTGGATCGAAGCCCCACGAGAATAGCGGCCGGCCGCCGTCGGCGCGGATCTCGACCACCTCCTCGCACCAGGAGCGGTCGAACTGCCCGCCGGGATAGAGCAGGTGGATCGGGGCCACCATGCCCTCCTCAAGCACCCAGTTGCCGCCCGGCGTCTGCCCGTCGGCCGTCATCAGCTCGAGCTCCATGTGCGAGAGGCCGAGACCATGGAAGAAGATGAGCGCCCGGTCCGGATCGGGCACGCCGGCCTTGGCATAGGTCGAGCGAGCCAGCGCCTGCAGATCCTTGATCCGCGCGCCCGGCTTCATGGCTCCGATCAGCGTCTCGGCGACCGCGCGCGTCGCCTTGGCCCATCGCCTGGCGTCACCCTGCGGCTCGCCGTCGACGACCCAGGTCTTGCCGCCGTCCCAGCAATAGAGGTCGATGGTGCCGTGACAGTCGAACATGACGTGCGTCCCGGCCTCGACCTCGCTGTCCTCGAAGCCGGTCGAGAGCATCACCGTCTGCTCTGTGCCGCGCGGGTGGCCCCACACCATGCCGCCGGGATCGCGCACGAAGCCGCCGAGCGAGGCCGCGGCCGTGGCGTAGGTGATGTTGAGGTCGCGCCACGTGGCGCCTTTCGACCAGCTGGCGCAGGTCTTGGCGATCGCCGCCTCGTTCAGCCGGGTGGCGCGGCGGATCAGCTCCAGCTCGGTGGGGGTCTTGACCGCCCGTGCGAACATCATCGGGTCGTAGCCGTCGGCCATCGTCACGCCGTCGAGACCGAGGCGGAGGCCGAGCCCCCGGTCGTCGAAGGCGACCTTCGCCCGGTCGAGCCTCAGCTCGGCGAGCGCCCCTTTCATGGCGGCCCCCATGTCGAACGCGTAGCTGGCGCGCGCCTTGGCGACCCAAGGCTTGCTCTTGCCGGCCTCCGGAATGAACCGGTCGATGTCCTCTTTCCGCTGCGGCAGGTCGAGGCCCATCATCACGGCGCGGAACGGGCGAATGTCCTCGATCCAGGTCTCCTGCCCGAGGAAGCTCGCGAGGTAGTAGTCGGCGACGACGAGGATCGGGTGCTCGGGCGCGTGCCGCGACAGGATCACGGCGGCAACGCGCGGCTCGTCGGACTTGTGCGCGATCGCGTTGAAGCCCGACAGGTAGAACACGTTGTTGGGCGTGGTGGCCACGATGCCGTCGAGGCCGCGCGCCTCGAGCGCGTGCAGCACACGATCGAGATTGCAGAAGCGCTTCGGCAGCGGCGGGCGGGCGAAGGCGGCGGCGGACGGACGGGCGGTGTCGGGCATCGGGCGTCTCCATGTCGGCCGTGACGGCGGTCATGGTAGGCACGATGGCACGCGGCGGACAACGCCTTGAGGCGCTGCACGCTGCTGTCCGTCGTTGGCCGGGTCCGGGCTACGTCCCCGCTTTCCGGTTTTGGCGGTGGTCCACCAGATCCGTGACGACCGCCGGATCGGCGAGCGTCGAGGTGTCACCGAGGTTCGAGAAATCGTCCTCCGCGATCTTGCGCAGGATACGGCGCATGATCTTGCCCGAGCGTGTCTTCGGCAGGCCCGGCGAGAACTGGATCCAGTCCGGCGTGGCGGTCGGGCCGATGTGCTTCCTGACCTCGGCGACCAGCTCCTTCTTGAGATCGTCGGTGCCCCGCTCGCCGGCGTTCAGCGTCACGTAGCAATAGATGCCTTGTCCCTTGAGGTCGTGCGGGGCGCCGACGACGGCCGCCTCGGCCACCTTCGGATGGGCGACGAGCGCGCTCTCCACCTCGGCGGTTCCCAGCCGGTGGCCCGACACGTTGATCACGTCGTCGACGCGGCCGGTGATCCAGTAGTATCCGTCCGCATCGCGACGGCAGCCGTCACCCGTGAAGTAGACCCCCTTGTAGGCCGAGAAGTACGTCTCGACGAAACGCTTGTGGTCGCCGTAGACGGTACGCATCTGGCCCGGCCAGCTGTCCGTGATGACGAGATTGCCGGTGGCTGCCCCCTCGAGCACCGTGCCCTTGTCGTCGACGAGCGCCGGCTTGATGCCGAAGAAGGGCCGCGTGGCCGAGCCGGGCTTGGTCTTGGTCGCGCCCGGTAGCGGCGTGATCAGGATGCCGCCCGTCTCCGTCTGCCACCACGTGTCGACGACGGGACAGCGGCTCTCGCCCACAACCCGATGGTACCACTCCCAGGCCTCCGGGTTGATCGGCTCGCCGACCGACCCGAGCAGGCGCAGCGACGAACGGCTCGTCCGCTTCACGAAATCGTCGCCGGCACCCATCAGCGCGCGGATGGCGGTCGGCGCCGTGTAGAAGATGTTGACCTTCCACTTGTCGACCACGTGCCAGAAGCGCGACGGCGTCGGGTAGTTGGGCACGCCCTCGAACATCAGCGTGGTGGCGCCGTTGGCGAGTGGTCCATACAGGATGTAGCTGTGGCCGGTCACCCAGCCGACGTCCGCCGTGCACCAGTAGATGTCGCCGTCGTGATAGTCGAACACGTACTGATGCGTCATCGAGGCGAACGTGATGTAGCCGCCCGACGTATGCAGCACGCCCTTCGGCTTGCCCGTCGAGCCCGACGTATAGAGGATGAACAGCGGATCCTCGGCGCTCATCTCCTCGGGCGGGCACTCGGCCGGCACCTTGACGAGCTCGTCGTGAAGCCAGATGTCGCGGCCGGCCGTCATCGGCACGCTGCCGCCGGTGTGCCGCACCACCAGCACCTTCTCGCCGCCCTTGGCGCAGAGCTTCAGCGCCTCGTCGGTGTTCTTCTTGAGCGCGATCGGCCGGCCGCCGCGCAGGCCCTCGTCCGATGTGATGATGAACTTGGACGATGCGTCCTCGATGCGGTTCGCGAGGCTCTCGGGCGAGAAGCCTCCGAACACGACAGAGTGCACGGCGCCGATGCGGGCGCAGGCGAGCATCGCGTAGGCCGCCTCGGGGATCATCGGCAGATAGATGGTGACGCGATCGCCCTTCTTGACGCCGTTGCCCTTCAGGACGTTGGCGAGCTTCGATACGCGCTCGTGCAGCTGCTTGTAGGTGATCTTCTCGTCGCGGGTCGGGTCGTCGGCCTCCCAGATGATCGCGATCTGGTCACCCCTGGTCCTCAAGTGCCGGTCGACGCAGTTGGCGCAGACGTTGAGCGTCCCGTCCTCGTACCATTTGATCGACACGTTCTCGGGCGCATACGAGGTGTTCTTGACCTTCGTATAGGGCTTGATCCAGTCGATGCGCCGGCCCATCTCGCCCCAGAACCCCACCGGGTCCTCGACCGAGCGCTTGTACATCGCGTGGTATTTCTGGTCGTCGATCCACGCCCGGGCGGCCCACTCGGCGGGAACGGCATAGACTTTCTCGGCCATCGCAATGGTCCTCCCGGATCGCAGCTTTTGTTGCTGCAATCTTTACCGGCGAGAGCGGCAGGCACGCAATGCGGAGATGACGAGACGCCGCCGCCCTGCTTAGCTAGCGTGCCGGCCCGCCTGTGCGATGCGGCGCCCCCGCCAGTGCGACGCGCCGAGTGGAACGGCGGGGCGTGGCCTCACCGCTCGACGAACGCCCGCTCGATGACGAACGCGCCCGGCTCGCCGCTCGAGCCTTCGTCGAAGCCGGCCCCTTCCAGCATCACCTTGAGCTCGGCGAGCATTTGCGGATTTCCGCAGATCATCACCCTGTCGTTGGCGGGATCGAGGCCCGGAAGGCCCAGATCAGCCGCCAGCCGGCCGGCCTTCAGCAGGTCCGTGATGCGCCCGCGGTGGTGGTAGTCCTCGCGAGTGACGGCGGCGTAGTAGAGCAGCTTGCCGGCCGCCGCCTCGGCCAGGTACTCGTGGTCGCGGACGGCGAGCACCGTCTCGGTTGCGAACGCGAGCTCGGCCGCCTCGCGGCAGCCCTCGACCGCGATCACCGTGTCGAAGCGCTCATACACCTCCGGGTCGCGCAGCAGGCTCGCGAACGGCGCGAAGCCGGTGCCCGTCGCGAGCAGGTAGAGCCTTTTGCCGGGGCGCAGGTTCGCGAGCAGCAGCGTGCCCGTCGGCTTC
>JBFWQN010000458.1:0-4719 GCA_050249405.1 Hyphomicrobiaceae bacterium
CAGCGGCCAGCCCTCGAGCCCCAGCGGCATGGCGACGAGCGTCGCCAGCGCCGCCGGCATCACCAGCAGATTGCACACGGGCACCGCCACGATATTGGCGAGCACGCCATACTGGGTGCTATTGTGGAAATAGAAGGCAGCGAACGGCGCCACCGACGCCGTGGCGATGAGGGTGGTCAGCGTGATCGTGCCGAGGAAGCCGGCGATGCTCGACAAGACTCCGGGCTGCCGCCGCCCGGCCGGGACGCCCCGGCCCTCGCGCCAGCGCCGCCACGCCTCCACCCCGGAGACGAGCGACACCACCGCCGCGAACGACATCTGGAAGCCGACATCGATCAAGCTCGAGGGCGAGACGGCGAGAATCACCAGCGCAGTCAGAGCGATGTTGCGCAACGCGAGCGCAGGTCGGTCGAGCAGCACGGCGAGGAACATCACCGAGATCATCAGGGCCGAGCGCACTGCCGGCGGCGACCCGCCCGAGATCATCAGGTAGGCGAGCGTGCCGGCCATGCCCGTGGCCGCCGCCCATTTCTTGATCTCGAAGCGCAGCGCCAGGGCGGGAACGAGCGACAGCAGCAGCCGCACCGAGAAATACACCGCGCCCGCGAATATCGTCATGTGCAGGCCCGAGATGGACAGGATGTGGAAGATGCCGCTGTCCCGGTAGGTCTGGTTGGTCGCCTCGGTGATGCCACCGCGCTCGCCGGTGACGAGCGCGGTGGCGATGGCGCCGGTCTCGCCCGGTAGGGCCGCCGTGATGCGACGGCTGATCGATTGCCGAAGGCGCTCGACCGGCACCCAGAGCGCGAGCGATCGCGGCATCGGCTCTGGAATCGTGATCCGTTCGGGCGGCGACCGTGCCGAGCCGACGGCACCAAGCCCCATCAGCCACGCGGCGCGAGCAAAATCGTAGGCCCCAGGCAGCGCGGGTCCGGCCGGGGGCAGCAGGCTCGCGTGCAGCCGCACGCCATCGCCCGGGATCAGAGGCGCGCCCGACCGCGGCACGCGAACGCGCACGCGCCACGGCGTCCGCTCCGGCGGGACTCCCTCCATGCCGGCCACGCGCACAACGATGCGCTCGCCTCCGGCAGCCCGTGGCTCGACCAGCTCCACCCAGCCCGTCACGACCGCCGAGCGCCGCGCGTGATCGAGCACAGGCGCCGCCACGAGGTCGGCGGCGAGCTTGGCAGCAAGGAGACCGAGGCAAAAGGCCGCCATTCCCCCGCCGATCAGCATGGCCGCGAGACCGGAGCGCCAGACCCGGCTCATCCCCGCCGCCAGCACTGCCGCCACCGCGATGGCCGCGAGGGGAGGCTCTTGCGGCAGCCCGAAGTAGAGGGCAATGCCGCCGCCGAACACGACGGGAAGCCATAGAAACAGCTGATCCTGCTCGGCTTCCACGGTCGCGCCGAGCGCGCCCCACACCCGCCTCAACGGCTTTCTCCGCCAGCTGCGGATCGCCAAGTCGATCCGGCCCCGGAGCGATGATAGGTGAGACGGCGCCGATCCGCACCCATGACGTGGCCGCAACGTCGTTCGGGAGAAGGCGCTGCCGCTCTCGTGCCGCTACTTGCGTCCGCCGCCGGCCACCTTGGCCCAGGTATCGCGCAACCCGACCGTTCGATTGAGCACGGGCCGGCCGGGCCGCGAGTCGCGATCCCGGCAGAAGTAGCCGATCCGCTCCAGCTGCACGGCCGACACTGCATTGTCCGAGGCCAGCGCCGGCTCGAGCTTGGCGCTCTGGATGATCTCGAGCGAGGCAGGATTGAGCTCGCTCTCGAAGCTCGCGGCATCGGGGTCCGGCTTGGCGAACAGGTGCTCGTAGAGCCGCACCTCGGCCTCGACGGCCCGCGCGGCCGACACCCAGTGCAAGGTCGCCTTCACCTTGCGGCCGTCCGGCGGCGTGTTGCCGCCGCGGGTTGCCGGATCGTAGGTGCAGCGCAGCTCGACGATGTTGCCGGCAGCGTCCTTCACGACCTCCTTGCAGGTGACGAAATACGCATAGCGCAGTCGTACCTCCTGTCCCGGCGAAAGCCTGAAGAATTTCTTCGGCGGGCTCTCCATGAAGTCGTCCTGCTCGATCCAGATCTCGCGGCCGAACGGCACCTTGCGCGAGCCGGCCGCCGGATCGTCGGGATGATTGACGGCATCGAGCTCCTCGATCTGTCCCTCGGGGTAGTTCTCGATGACGAGCTTCAGCGGCTTGAGCACCGCCATGCGGCGGTGGGCGGTCCGGTTCAGCACCTCGCGAACCGAGAACTCGAGCATGCCGTAGTCGACGATGCTGTTGGCCTTGGCGACGCCGACCCGCCTCACGAAGTCGCGCAGCGCCTCGGGCGGCACGCCTCGTCGCCTGAGCCCGGCGAGCGTCGGCATCCGCGGATCGTCCCAGCCCGAGACGTGACCATCGCGCACGAGTTGTGTCAGCACCCGCTTCGACAGGATCGTATGCGTGACATTGAGGCGGGCGAACTCGTACTGCCGGGGCCGCGACGGCACGGGCAGGTTGTCGAGGAACCAGTCGTAAAGTGGGCGGTGGTCCTCGAACTCGAGGGTGCAGATCGAGTGCGTGACGCCCTCGATCGCATCCGATTGGCCGTGCGCATAGTCGTAGCTCGGATAGATGCACCACGCCTTGCCGGTACGGGGATGCTCGGCGTGGAGTATGCGGTAGAGCACCGGATCACGCAGGTTGATGTTGCCCGAGGCCATGTCGATCCTAGCGCGCAGCACACGGGCGCCGTTCGCGAACTCGCCGGCCCGCATGCGCCGGAAGAGGTCGAGGCTCTCGTCGGGGCTGCGGTCGCGGAAGGGGCTGTTGCGACCCGGCTCGGTCAGCGTGCCGCGCGCGACACGCATCTCCTCCTGGCTCTGGTCGTCGACATAGGCCTTGCCGGCACGAATCAGCAACTCCGCCCAGTCGTAGAGCTGCTCGAAATAGTCCGACGCGTGATAGAAATGCGAGCCCCAGCCGAATCCCAGCCAGCGCACGTCCGCCTGAATGGCGTCGATGTAGGCCTGCTCCTCCTTGGTCGGGTTGGTGTCGTCCATCCTGAGATGGCAGCGCCCGCCATTCTCCTCGGCAATCCCGAAGTTGAGGCAGATCGACTTGGCATGCCCGAGATGCAGGAAGCCGTTCGGCTCCGGCGGAAAGCGGGTGACCACGCTCGTATGCCGCCCCGACTGGAGATCGGCCTGGACGATGTCGCGAATGAAGTCGCGCGGCGCCTCGTGCTCTGCCGTCTCGTCTGGCATGGATGACATCTCCGATCCGCAAGCGGGGAAGCCCCGCCGGAAAGGGTCGCGGTAGCAAATTTGCGCCCCCGCGCCAAGAAGGTGGCGCGCGCCGCGGCCCAGCGCGACGCCATGCCCGACCGGGCCGCTATCGACGACCGAAGCATTGAGCCGATCGCCGAAGAGGAGCACTCGCGCGAAATGATCCTACGAAAGATCATCATTGGCACGAGTGAATTCTTAGAAACCGACGCAGAATACTGCTCGCACCCGCAATATGAATTTGCGTTGTCGCACCACATCTTCTGTGACAGCTTTGAGTCTGCCAACGGCTCTGGCCCTCGGAACGGCCGGCAAAGCTCAAGGCATTTTTGCCCTATCCGAAGTCGTCAAATGAGCTTCGGAGGTGCAGGGAGGAAAACTTGGAAGAAGTGCAGGCGCTCATGCAGGGCTTCGCCGTAGCCCTGTCATGGCAGAACTTATTGTTCATGCTGGTCGGCATTCTTCTCGGCGTGCTGATTGGCGTGCTCCCAGGGCTCGGCGGCGCCAACGGCGTTGCCATTCTCCTCCCGCTCACGTTTCCCATGGCTCAGGTGCCGGGGGGCACGGTCTCGGCCATCATCCTGCTGTCTTGCATCTACTGGGGCGCCCTTTTCGGCGGCGCCATCACGTCGATCCTGTTCAACATCCCCGGCGAGCCGTGGTCCGTGGCGACGACGTTCGACGGCCACCCTCTGGCGCGCCAGGGCAAGGCCGACGAGGCGCTGACAGCCGCGTTCACCTCCTCGTTCGTCGGCGCGCTCGTGGCGGTGCTCGTGATCACGTTCCTCGCGCCGCTCGTCGCGAGGTTTGCCTTGCGTTTCGGTCCGGCGGAGTTCTTTTCCGTTTTCTTCCTCGCATTCGCGAGCTTCGTGGGCATGAGCCGCGCGAGCGCCTGGAAGACGATTGCCTCGATGAGCCTCGGCTTCGGGCTGGCCGCCGTGGGCCTCGACCAGATGACCGGACAGCTGAGGTTCACGTTCGGCCATAGCGAGTTGCTCAACGGCTTCGATTTCCTGATCGCTGTCATCGGCCTGTTCGGCATCGGCGAGATCCTGTCGTCGATGGAGGAGGGCCTGGCCTTCCGGGGAACCGCAGCGACGATCCGCTTCGATGCCGTCCTGCAAACCTGGAAAAAGCTGCCCCGCTACTGGGCGACCTCGCTGCGCAGCTGCCTCATCGGATGCTGGATGGGGATCACCCCCGGCGGCGCGACACCGGCCTCCTTCATGAGCTACGGCCTCGCCAAACGCTTCTCGCGCAACGGCGACAATTTCGGCAAGGGCGAGCTCGAGGGCGTGGTGGCCCCCGAGACGGCCGCCCACGCGGCAGGCACCAGCGCACTGCTGCCGATGCTGACCTTGGGCATCCCTGGCTCGCCGACAGCGGCCGTGCTCCTCGGCGGCCTGCTGATCTGGGGCCTTCAGCCGGGGCCACTCTTGTTCG
>JBFWQN010000459.1:0-4704 GCA_050249405.1 Hyphomicrobiaceae bacterium
TGGAACGGCGTCGAGCTCGCCCGTGCCGTGCAGGAGCTGGCCGAGGAAGCCGCCTCCATGCGGCGCTCCGAGACCACGCGGCTCGCCAAGCAATCGCACCTTCCGGCGTCGAGCGCTCCGGTCATAGAGCCGGCGAGGGCAACCCCTGCATCCGAGCCGCGGACGCTGCCTTATGTGCAGATTGCGGCTGCCTACCATCGGCTGAAGGCCGTGCGCACGGGGGAGCCGCCGCACGGCGGATCAGTGTGAGTCCTCGTCCTCGAGGCTCTCGACCTGCAGGCGCTCGAGGCCGCGAGGCGCGAAATAGGGCACGAAGCCCAACTCCTGGATCTCGGTCCGCGTCTCGGCGATCGTTCGCGGGTCCTGCAGGTACTCGACGACCATGACCTGCTTGCCGGCCTCCCGGGCGCGCGCGAGCAATGCCTTGCTTCGGCTCACCATGCTCGCCTCGTTGCGCCGTCCCTCGCCGCCCACGCCAAACAGCAGATCCTCCTTCGCGATGCCGTCGATGGCGCCGACGTAGCTCGCGTCCTCGAGCAGCTCCTCGGCATTCTGCGCGATCACGAGGAAGCCGGGCTTCAGCTCCTTCGCCTTGGCGGCCAGAGCCTTCACGAAGCCGATCATCTCGGCCTTGGCATCGATCCCCGGGGCAGACACCTCCGCGTGCACGTCGATACGGTCGAGGTAGACGCCGTCGAATCCGAGGTCGACGATGCGCTTCAAATAGGAGTCGGCATCCTCGTAGACGATGGCGCGCCACTCGGGATGCCAGAACCGCACCCGGTAGTTGCCCTTCCAGCGCTTGTTCTCGCTCAGCACCCAGTCGGGGCGCTGTCGCCCCTTGCAGCATCGAGCCCAGTAGTAGCGATAGATCTCGGCCTCGCCGATCGAGAGATAGGATATGACGAGCCGACGACCGCCGAGCGGCTTGCGCTTCAGCGCCTCCACGTCTGCCTGCGTGCCGAAAAAGGCATCGACGATGACGACGTCGTAGGCCGTGCGGCCGAGATCGGCTCGCTTCGCGTCCTGGAGCTGGTAGGTCCAGCTCGACGCGTCGAGCAGGGCACGGCGCGCCCCGTCGCTCGCCGCAGCGCCCGCAAAGGCGATGCAGCACGTTGCAACTACCGATAAAAGCCATCCGATGGCTCGCATGGCAGGTATCCGCCGGGTATCCCGTCTCCGTATCGCCGCCCGACGGCCCGCCCGGCCGCATCGGCGATTCGGAGATCATGGGACACTATACAGGCAGCCTCGGGCTGCTCCACTCGATCCGGCACCGGCAGCGCTCCCGCGAAGCGCCCCGGGGCCGACTCAAGCCGCGCGGCCGGGCCTTACGTGCACACCGGGCGCCGGCCGCTCCAGCAGCACCTCGCGCCGGAACCGGAACGTCTTCGCCGGCCGTCCACCCGTATTGTTGCGTACGTCCCCGGTCGGCTCGACGAGGCCCGTACCCTCGACGAGACGGCGGAAGTTCTGCTTGTGCAGCGTCGGTCCGAGCACCGCCTCGACCGTGCGCTGCAGCTCGAACAGGGTGAACTCCGGCGCGAGCAGCTCGAACACGACCGGCCGGTAGCGGATCTTGGCGCGGAGCCGGCCTAGCCCCGCTGCGACCAGGCGCAAGCCTGCAGGCGACAGCGCCGCCGTCGATGCCGCCGGCAACAGTCCCGCCTCGTGCAGCAGATCGAAGCGATCGACGACGCGCTGGTCGTCCCAGGTGCGGCCCGAAAGTCCGAACGAGACGGCGACCTGCTCGACCCGACTCATCGGCGTCTCGCAATCAGCCGAATCCTGGCTTGCGCTCACGTCCCGGGCCCAAGCCTCGAGGCCGGGGAGGATGGTTTGTGCCAGAACCGCTGGACGGCCGCCGCGGAAGTCCTCCCACGGCAGCAGCTCGTAGCACTCGAGCCAGCGCGTGCCGGCCTCGAGTGGCAGGTTGTCGGCTCGCGTCAGCGCGAGATAGCTCACCGACAGCTGCCTTGCGCCATCGATCGCATCGAGCGAGCCGGGCTCGGCCGGCCCGAAGTCGGTCAGCAGCTGCTCAAGATAACCGAGCTCCCGGCCCGACGTCTCCAGCACGTGCTCACGGAGCGCGGCTTCGAGCGAGGTCTGGCCCACCGGGTAGAACCGCCCCCCCGGCAGCCTCCCTGCTGCCGAGCCGCTACGCAACTTGGCGTCGGTGACCATCGCCACGGGCTGCTCTTGGCGAACCGACAGCACCACGGCCGTCAGTCCGACCCGCATGGCCTCCGCCATGCGGAACTCTTGTCGGCCGATGGTGGCCTCCCGCAGCCACGCGCCTCCATCGGCTTCAATCGGGCCAGTGGCCCCCCTCGTCACATCATCATGCATGGGCTCTCTCCTCCGGGAAAGGTCCATGTGCAACATGTCATTTTTCGGGAGGTATCGTGGCTTTAGGGCAACGAATTGCCTTGGTCACGCCATCATTCGGCCGCGTCGGCTAAGTGCCAACCAGCATACGAAATCTCTCGAGAAAGGCCGATTGAGCCTCGCCGACGCTCATGGCCTGTAGACTGACGAGCGTCTCGCCGAGCGTCCCGCCCAATGATTCCACGGGTCCGAAGTAGAGCCGCCCCTCCTCGTCGTCGAAGCCGGCGAGCCCCGTCGCCTCGTAATAGGCCGCTATGCGATCCGCCCGCTTGATGGCCGCGTAGAGCACGGAGGTTATAGGGTGCGGCAATCTGAACCGGGCATGAATGGCGGCCGAGAGCCGGTGCTCGAAGGCCTTGTAGTCGAAGCCGATGGCAGCCTTGAACGGGCTGATCAGGTCGCCGATCACGTATTCCGGCGCATCGTGCAGCAGCACGGCGAGCCGTGCCTGGCGCGAGAGGGTCGGGTCGAGCGCGGCGGCGATGTCCTCGACCAGGACCGAATGCTGGGCGACGGAAAAAGCGTGCGCGCCCCGGGTCTGGCCATTCCACCGCGCGACGCGGGCGAGGCCGTGGGCAATGTCGTCGACCGAGATGTCGTCCGGATGCGGGTCGAGGAGGTCGAGGCGCCGCCCGGAGAGCATCCGTTGCCAGGCCCGCGGGCGCGCACCGCTACTGCCGCCGGTCATGACCGAGGCCCTTCGAAGCCGCGCTGGAGGGCGGCACAGGGCTCGTGGCGATGACAATCGACAAGGTGATCGTTGACGAAGCCGGAGGACTGCATGAAGGCATAGACAGTGGTCGGCCCGACGAAGCGAAAGCCAGCCGCTTTCAGGGCCTTCGACATGCTCTTGGAGAGCGCCGTCTCGGGGGGGACCTCCTTCAGCGAGCGGCGCTCATGGACGATGGGCTTGCCGTCGAGGAAGCCCCACAAGAAGGCGGCGAGCGAGGTGCGCTCGCGCAGCTTCAGGTAGGCACGGGCGTTGTCGATCGACGCTTCCACCTTGAGCCGGTTGCGAACGATGCCGGCGTCGCCCATCAGCCGGGCCTTGTCCGCCTCGCCGAAGCGGGCCATCCGCTCGGCGTCGAAATCGTGGAAGGCAGTGCGGAATGCCGGCCGCTTCCTGAGGATCGTCAGCCACGACAGCCCCGACTGGAAGCCTTCGAGCACCAGCTTCTCGAACAGCCGCCGGTCGTCGGCGTGCGGCACGCCCCACTCCTCGTCGTGGTAGCGCTGGTACTCGGCGTCGGCGATGCCGACCCAGGGGCAGCGGATGGGGGCGGTGTCGGCCATCGGGATGTCCTGGCGGCGGAAGGGTACCGTCGCCAAGCTAGCCGCCGCGATGCGCACCCGCCAAGCGGCAGCTTGCCTTGCCGCAGGGGGAGGGCGTCGGCGCGGTCCGCGGAAAGCGGCTGCTACCTCGGAAGAAAGATCTTCTGGCAGGGCACGATCCGGCCTGGATCGACGATGCCCTTGTTCGACTTGGCGATACGGCGAAACAGCTTCGGGTCGCTGTAGTGCGTGCGCGCGATCTGCGTCAGGCTGTCGCCCGGAGCGACCACGTACCAGCCGGGCACTGTCACCCGGCGACCGGCGGCCTCGCAGCCTTCCGGTGCGGTGCCGGGTCCGACTGGCGGCGTGGCGACGGCGGGGCGCCGCTCGACGGGCGGCACCATGGCGGTCCGCCCCTGGGCGGGACGCACGGCTGCGGCCGGCGGCGACGTTGCATCGGGCCTTACGACCGCTGCCGCCCGCATGACCGGTGCTGCCACGGCGACGGCGCGGCGCGAGGCCTCCCGGGCCTTGGCGGCTTCGGCGGCGGCGAGGCGCTGTGCACGGCGCCGCGCCTCGGCGCCGACTGCGCGCGATGTGGCTTGTCCCGCTGCCTCGACCGCCTTCGCCGCCGCTGCGGCACGCCGGACCTCGCGGTCGACCTGCTGGCCAGCCTGCTGGACATCGGCGATCTGGCGGCGGACCGCGACGACCGTCCGGCGAGCCTCTGCGGCGGCCTGCTCGTCGGCCGCCCGGCTTTCACCGGTGAGCCCCAGCCCCGAGGCGCCGGCCGGCTTGCCAGGGACCCGCTCTTTCCGGGCTGCTGCTGCCGGGATCAGCGTGGCGGCGCGCTCCTCGGCCACTTTCAGGGCGCTGGTCAGCCGCGCCTTCTCGGCTGCGAGCTTGTCCGCCGCGTCTCGGGCGAGGCGCGCGTCCTCGGCGGCCTGGGCCTCGATCGCCCGGCGTGCATCGGCGAGGCGTTGAGTCTCGGCCCGCGCGGCGTCGGCCAGCCGGGCATTCTGGGCAGCCTTGCGCTCGCTCTCG
>JBFWQN010000460.1:0-4691 GCA_050249405.1 Hyphomicrobiaceae bacterium
GATCGAGTAGCAAAGTCCGCGCTTCTCGCGCACCTCCTGGAAGAGACGCGACGACATTCCGCCGCCGAGCAGCCCCGATAGCACCTGGGCCGTGTAGAAATGCGGATCACGATAGGACAGACCGCGATAGCCCATGACCACGTGGGCCTGCTCGAAGGAGCGGGTCGAAACGCGCCGGCCGCCGACATACGTCGCGGGCTCGGCCGACGGTGATGTTCCGGACGGAAGGCCTCCGAAGAGTGCCTCCGCTCGCCGGACCAGCGCCTCGTGCGACAAGTTGCCAGCAACCGAAAGCACCATGCTTCCAGCCCGATACCGGGCTCCGAGGAACGCTCGCAGGTTGGCGGCCGTGAAGCTCGAAACGCTCTCGGGCGTGCCCAGGATTGGCCGACCCAGCGGCTGGCCTGGGAAGGCCGCGTCCTGGAACAGGTCGTAGACGGTGTCGTCGGGGCTGTCCCTGGTCGAGGCGATCTCCTGCAGGATCACCTCGCGCTCGCGCTCGAGCTCCTCCTCCGAGTAAAGCGGATTCTGGATGATATCGGCCAGGATATCGAGGGCCACGTCCACATCGTCCTTCAAGACGCGAGCGTAATAGCAGGTGGTGTCGAGGCTGGTCGCGGCGTTGAGGTCACCGCCGACCTGCTCGATCTCCTCGGCGATGTCGCGGGCGGTGCGCCGGCTGGTGCCCTTGAAGGCCATGTGCTCGAGCAGGTGCGAGATGCCATGCTCCATCTCGCCCTCGTGACGGGCGCCCGAGGCAACCCACATGCCGAGCGCCACGGTGCCGAGATGCGGCATCTCGTGCGAGACGACCCTCAAACCATTGGCGAGACGCGACTGGGTGGTGGTCATACGACTTAAATCCTCCGGGCGCCGCAGCGCGCCTCGATGAATGCAGCAATGGACGCGGCATCGCCCGGCAGCCGGTCGATGCGCTCGGGCAGGGCGGCCTGGCGCGCGACCACGTCCGGGACGGCGGGCTTGCGGCCGAGCGCCCTTTCGATGGCGTCCGGAAACTTGGCCGGATGCGCAGTCGCAAGCGTGATCATCGGCACCGAGGTCTCACGTGGCACGCGCCGGGCCGCAGCGGTGCCGACAGCCGTATGGGGATCGGCGACGTAGCCCGTCTCGTCGTGGAGGCGGCGGATCTCGGCGATCGTCGCGTCCTCGTCGGTGCGTGCCGCAGCGAACAGGCGCCGCATCTCGCCGCTTTCACCTGCGGTCAATTCGAACCGGCCCTTCTCGCGGAGCGACGTCATCTGCTCGACGAGCCGTCGCGACTCGCGGCCGGCCAACTCGAACAGCAGCCGCTCGAAGTTCGACGAGATCTGGATGTCCATGCTCGGCGAGCGAGTGGCCACGACGCCGCGCGGCTCGTAGACACCGGTCTCGAGCGTGCGCACCAGGATGTCGTTGACGTTGGTCGCGATCACCAGCCTGTCGACAGGGAGCCCCATGCGGACGGCGGCGTAGCCTGCGAAGATGTCACCGAAATTGCCCGTCGGCACCGTGAAGGCGACTTTGCGGTCCGGTGCGCCGAGCGCGACGCCCGCCGTAAAGTAATAGACGATCTGCGCGACGAGGCGTGCCCAGTTGATCGAGTTGACGCCGGCCAGCCCGAGCCGGTCGCGCAGCGCCAGATCGTTGAACAGCGCCTTCACGATCGACTGACAGTCGTCGAAGGTGCCGTCCACGGCGAGCGCATGCACGTTGGTCTCGCCAGGCGTCGTCATCTGGCGTCGCTGGACGTCGCTCACCCGGCCGTGCGGATAGAGGATGAAGACATCGATCGAGCGGCGGCCGCGGAAGGCCTCGATGGCGGCACCGCCCGTGTCCCCTGAGGTGGCGCCGACGATCGTCGCGCGAGCGCCCCGCTTCGCCAACGCGCGATCCATCAGGCGCGCGAGCACCTGCATGGCCACGTCCTTGAAGGCGAGCGTCGGCCCGTGAAACAACTCGAGGACCCAGTCGGACGGGCCAATCTGGACCAGCGGCGCGACCGTCCGATGTCGAAAAGTTGCGTATGCCTCGCGAATGACGACGGCCAACTCCGCGTCCGGCACCTCGCCGCCGACGAACGGGCGCATGACCTCGAGCGCCACAGCCTCGTACGGGCGACCGCTCATGACGCGAATCGCCGCTTCGGAGATACGGGGCCAAGCGTCAGGCAAGTAGAGGCCGCCGTCCCGGGCGAGACCGGTCAGCAGAGCGTCCTCGAAGCCCAGCTCGGGGGCCTGCCCCCTGGTACTGACGTATCTCACTGCGACCGACCCTCGCCTCTCCTGGCTTTCGACTTGTCTACGGCGAAGACGGGCGACCCTATCGATGAAGACCGCCGTCTACAAGGCCGAGACACGCGGGAAAGCGCTATCTCCCCAGCATCGTCAGCGCACTGGCGGCGAGCCCGCGCGGCCCCGCCCGGAGCGCATGCGGCCCCATGCCAAGGCTGCATAAACACCGATCAGCGTCGCCGCCAATCCGTACCATGTCACCGCGTACTGTAGATGGCTGTTGGGAATGTCCAGCCGGGTGACGCCGCCTTGCGGGGCAGGCACCGGGGCGGACCCTGCCGCCTCCGCATCGACAAAGAACGGCGCGAGGGTGCCCGGCTCGAGCCGCATTGCCCGGGCCATGCCGTCGAGATCGCGCCAGTACCATATGTTGCGCGTCGGATTGTTGTCGGGCGTGAAGTAGGACTTGACCTCGGGCTTCCTGAGCAGGCCGACGAGCTCGACATCTCGCGTCGCATTGGGCGATGCCGGCTCCGGGCGCGTCGCCGGATCACGGCGCGCATCTGGAACGAAGCCTCGATTGACGACGAGGACATGGCCGCCCGTGGCGAGCGGTGCGTAGACATGCCAGCCGGGGCCCGCGCTCGAGGCAACCCACAGATGGACCTCGCTCGATCCGAGCCAGCGCCCGCGAACCCGTATGCGGGCGTACTCGAGGTCCTCGCCCTTGGCCACTCGCGCCAGCGCCGCGTCGAGCGGAATCGGCGGCGCCGTCGTGCGGGCGGCGATCTGGGCGATCAGCCCGTCCTTCCAGGCCTTGCGCTGCAGCTGCCAAGTGCCGAGGCCCAACAAGACGGCGAGGGTCACGATCATGAACACGGTGGGCCACAGCAGGCCGCGCTCGGCGCGCTCGCCGCTCACGCCTTCGGCCCCATGAGGTCGGCGCCACCCACCTCGCGCGCCCGGTAGCGCAATTGCAGCGCGGCGAGCGTCGACTTGAGCGTGCGCAGCAGACCGACCGCCAGCAAGGGTGTCAGGATGCCCCAGAGCAGCACATGCCCCCACACCGGAACGCCGAAAGCGAACTCGGCGATGAGCGCACCGCCCAACACGAGAAAGCCGAGAATGAAGATCGCGAACACCGCCGGCCCGTCGCCGGAATCGATGAACTTGTAGTCGAGGCCGCAGCGGGGGCAGCAGGCCGCGAGCACCAGCGAGAGCATGCCATTGAAGAGCTTACCCTTGCCGCACCGCGGACAGCGGCAAGCGAGCCCCACCACGAACGGCGAAGGCAGCGTAGCGGGCGGTGTGCCCGTCTCGGTTGTTTCAGCTGTCATATCGGGCCTGATGTGATCGCTCTCTCCGAGGCTCGCAATCCGGCCGATCGCCGCGGTCCTGGCTGGCGCGCTCGCCTCGGTGCTGGGCAAGCGCCGCTCGTTCGGACTATTGCTTTGGCCGAGGCGCGGCCGCCCCCGCGCACGGACAAAGCCACAGATCGGGAACGAACGCCATGCAGCGAAGCACCGAAGCGGACAGCACGCCACCGTCCATCCCTGGAGAGCGGGTGGGGCTCACGGTCGAGCAGGCCATTCGTGGCCGCCAGTCGATTCGCGCCTTCCTGCCGACGCCGGTGTCACGCGCGCTCATCGCGCGTATCATCGAGATCGCGGGCCGCGCCCCTTCCGGCACCAACATCCAGCCGTGGAAGGTGTACGTGATGGACGGCGCCGTGCGCGACGCGGTGGTCGCCGAGATGTGCCACGCCTACGACACGGCCGAGGAGCCGACACGGCCCTACAATTATTATCCGGTGAAGTGGCGCGACCCTTATATCTCGCGCCGTCGCGCCTGCGGCTGGGGGCTTTACGGCACGATGGGCATCACCCGGGACGACAAGGACGGCATGAAGCGGCAGCGTCGCGGCAACTACGAGCTGTTCGGGGCTCCGGTCGGGCTGATCTTCACGCTCGACAAGGATCTGGAGATCGGCTCCTGGCTCGACATGGGTATGTTCCTGCAGTCGATCATGGTCGGCGCGCGGCAGTTCGGCCTGGAGACGTGCCCGCAGGCGGCGCTCGCCAACTACCATGAGCTTCTGAGGAAACGGCTCTCGATCCCCGACATGGAGCAGGTGGTCTGCGGCATGGCGCTCGGCTACGCCGACCCGGATGCCAAGGTGAACACGTTCACGCCGGCCCGCGAGCCGATCGAGGTCTTCACGACGTTCGTGGACAAGGTCGGGGGATGAGACGCCCCCTCGAGTAGACGCGGCTTCGCGGGGCCAAGACGCCCCGCAACGCATGAAGCCCCGCACGCGGCGGGGCTTCGAACGCGCTGACGGGGCGCCAGACGATCACTTCGCCTTGGACACCATCTGCTCGACGTAGTCCCAGTTGACGAGGCTGTCGACAAACGCCTCGAGGTACTTCGGGCGCATGTTGCGGTAATCGATGTAGTAGC
>JBFWQN010000461.1:0-4629 GCA_050249405.1 Hyphomicrobiaceae bacterium
AGGTGGCGGGCCGCGTGCTTGTCGCCGAATCGATCGAGCGTGTCCGGCGTCGGGCCGACAAAGGTCAGCCCAGCCTCCGCGCAGCGACGGGCAAAGCCGGCGTTCTCCGAGAGGAAGCCATAGCCCGGATGGATGGCCGTGGCGCCGGCTTTTCTGGCCGCCGCCACGATCGACTCGCCATCGAGGTAGGCCGCAACGCCGCGGCCGGGGAGCTCGATCGCCTCGTCGGCCTTGGCCCTGTGCAAGCTCGCGGCATCGTCTGCCGGATATACGGCCACAGTCGCAATTCCGAGCTCGGCTGCCGAGCGGACGATGCGCGTGGCGATCTCGCCGCGATTGGCGACGAGCAGCTTGCCGGGATTGCCGGATGTCATGCCAGAAGTCATGGGGAGCGGCGTTTCCTCGTTGGCGTGGCTCTTTGGCGAAATGGTAGCCAGCAGGCCTGACCGGTGCCAGCGACATCGATGCCCGACCTCGGCTTGACATTGGAGGCTATGGCGTCCCGGCTAGACCGTCGACGGTCAGTGCCGGGCGGAGGGGTGGATGGCGAAGGTGGCCCAAGCGAGCCTGAGGGCCATGACGATCGCCGCGGCTGGCGTGCTCGGTGGTCTCATCGCGGCCGCAGACGTGCAGGCGGGCCAGCCGTGGAATTGTCTCTGCGCGGGAAAGCCGAGGCGCTTCATCGCCTCGACGCATATCTACGAGCACGATCTCTATCGCGGCAAGGACGTGAAGGTCGCCGAGGGCTTCAAGCTCCTCGTACGGCCGTGCACAACCGCACAATTTCGCCGCTGGCAGGCCGGGGCATGCCGCAAGCAGGGTTGCCGGCCACCCCAATAGAGTTGCCTACAGGATATCAAGCCGCCCGCAGTGGCAGGCTGGGCAAGGCGCGGCACACCCCATAGAATGGCCGGCACGGGTTGCATCTGACACGTGGGGGACGTGTGCGCTACCGCTTGATCGAGTGTCCGGCGAGCCGGCTGATGATGCTGGTCATGCTTCTCGCAGGTCTCTGCGGGGGGTGTGCGACGCTCGCGCCACGCAACGTGCCGACGAGCGCACTGGCGGCAAGCAAGGCCATCGTGCCCGGCATTCCGCATGCCCGGATTTGGGGAGACGAGGCGCCGCACGACGTGATGGCGGCCGTGGATGCCCGCATGCCGAGCCTGAAGCGGCTGGCCGCCGCCGCCCGCATCGTGAAGGGGCGACCGCAGGTCCAGATCCTCGCCTTGTCCGGGGGCGGACCCGGTGGCGCTTTCGGTGCCGGGCTCCTCAGAGGCTGGTCGGAGGAAGGCTCACGACCGCAATTCGATCTCGTCACCGGCGTGTCGGCCGGCTCGATCATCGCCCCCTTCGCGTTCCTCGGACCGGCCTACGACAAGCAGCTCGAGCAGATCTGGACCGAATACGAGACCTCCGAGCTGGTCGTCGCCCAGATCCTGCCCGGCATCCTCGGCGGGCCGGCGCTGGCCGATACGACGCCGCTCGCCAAGCTGATCGAGCGGTACGTCGACGCGCGCTTCCTGAGGGCCGTTGCGAGCGAGCACCTGAAGGGCCGCATGCTGCTGGTCGGCACCACCAATCTCGACGCCGAGCGGCCCGTCTACTGGAACATGGGGGAGATCGCGGCCAGCGGCAGCCCGAAGGCGCTCACGCTGTTCCGCAAGGTGATCCTGGCGTCGGCGGCGATCCCGGGAGCCTTTCCGCCGGTTTCCATCGAGGCCGAAAGCGAGGGCCGTCCGATCGACGAGCTGCACGTCGACGGGGGCACGACGCGAGACGTGTTCGTCGCTCCCGCGCAGCTCAAGCTGTCCGCACTCGACGGCCTGTACAAGACGCCGCCGAAACGGCACATCTACATCATCATGAACTCCAAGATGACGCCCGAGTTCGCGCCCGTGAAGACGACGGCGGTGGCGATCGGTGCGCGTGCCATCTCGACGCTGATCAAGTCGCATGACAGGGGCGACCTGTACCGCATCCAGCAACAGGCGCTAGAGAGCGGCGCCGAGTTCAACCTGGCGTCGATCCCGCCCGATTTCGACAAGAAGGCGCAACAGGCCTTCGATCCGATCTACCAGCGGGCGCTCTACGAGAGAGGCCGCGAGCTCGGCCGGGCCGGAGGAAAATGGCGGCACACCTTGCCAGAGCCGGAGCAGGCTCTCAGGCCTTGAGACGAGGGCTGGCGCAGTCCGGCAACCGTCTATCGCACTTCCGGCACCAGCTGCCGGCCAGGCGGCGCTAACAACCCTCGGCGATGCGGCTCGCACGCGTGGCACGACTGCTCTTATGATGGCGCCGAGCTGTCCCGCGGCAGCCCGCTCGGTGCGCAGGAATCCATGTCGCAGCGCCTTCCGTCCCTGGGCCTCGCCCGTGTCGGCATCTTTGCCGACTTCACCGACGAGGAGCGTGCCGCCCTCGAGCTCGAGCTGGCGCCCATGCCGCTCGCGCGCGGCGCCGTGCTCATGCGCGAGGGGGAGGCTTCGGACGCGCTCTACATCGTCGTCTCCGGCCGCTTCGACGTCCGCATCGCGGCACGCGCCGAGCCCGTCGCCGAGATCGGACCAGGATCGCCGGTCGGCGAGATCGCATTCCTCGCAGGCGGGCCGCGCACGGCCACCGTCACCGCTGCCCGGGACAGTCTCGTCGTGCGGCTCGAGCGGGCCGACTTCGACCGCCTCTGCCAGCGCATTCCGCGAATCTGGGGAACGCTCACGGCAACGCTCGCCCGCCGCCTCGCCGACCAGACGGCAGGGCGGGCGCATCCGGCAGCGAGCGGACCGCGCACCATCGCCGTGATCCGAGCGGGGCACGATTCCCTGCCCCCGGGCTTCGTCGGGGAGCTGGCGCGATCGCTCGCCGCGCATGGCCGCACACGTGTCGTCGACAGTGCCAATTTCGCGGAGGCCGGAGGCACGGCCGACCTGGCGAGCGATATCGCGACCGGTGCACTCAATGCGCTGGAGGGTGCCCACGACACCGTCATCTATGTGGCGGACGCGATGCTGACCGCGTGGTCCGAGAAGGCCATGCGGCAGGCCGACCTCGTGCTCCGCGTGGGGCTCGTCGCACGCGAGGCGAGGGCTCCAGTCGCCGAGAACGTGCTGGAGCGGTTCGCGGCATCGCTGCTCTCGCCGGCGGCTCAACGGCTGGTGCTGCTGCATCCCGAGCGGCGCGCCCCAAAGGGCACCCGCAACTGGCTCGCCCCGCGCGCCGTGCGCATGCACCACCACGTGGCCATCGGCGAGCAGGCCGACATGGACCGCCTCGCGCGGTTCGTGACCGGCAAGGCGCTCGGGCTCGTCGCATGCGGCGGCGGGGCCTTCTGCGCCGCCCACGTCGGACTCTACAAAGCCTTGATCGAAAAAGGCATCTCGTTCGACATCATGGGCGGCACGTCCGGCGGAAGCGCGATGGCGGCGGCGTTCGCGATGGGATTGGCGCCCGAGGCGATCGACGCCGGCATTCACGACATCTTCGTCACGCGGCGTGCGTTGCGCCGGTACACGTGGCCGCGGTACTCGATCCTCGACCACACACGATTCGACCGCCTGCTGCACGAGCACTACGGCGGCATCGACATCGAGGATCTCTGGATCCCCTATTTTGCCGTCTCGACCAACCTTTCGCGCTACGGGTTGCACTGTCACCGGACGGGGAATCTCTGGTCGGCCGTGCGCGCCTCGGGCTCAATTCCCGCATTGCTGCCGCCCTTCTATACCGAGGACGGGGAGATGCTGGTCGATGGTGCGCTGGTCGACAACGTGCCCGTGCGCTCGATGCACGAGATCAAGCAGGGGCCGAACGTCGTCATCGCCTTCGAGGTGCCGACGCTCGAGCGGTTCGCGGTCGACTACCGGAGCCTGCCATCGCGCGGCGCGCTCCTCAGGCGGCTGCTGCTGCCGTTCGCCAAGGCGCCACTTCCGGACGCGCCGAGCCTGGGCGCCGTGCTGATGCGCAGCCTGCTTGCCAACCGCCACGGGTTCGACAGGCATATGCGGCCCGACGACGTCCTGCTGGTGCCGCCGCTGCCGCCCGCCATGAGCATTCTCGACTGGGGACGGCATACGGAGCTGATGGCGTCGGCACATCGGTGGGCGCTCGCGGAGATCGACCGGCTGCGCGCTGAAGGCCGGCGCGCCTTCGAGCACATGGCCGCGACGGCGCCGATCGTCGTGGCGCGCCAATCGAGCAGTCGTGACCACTTGTGATTGGCGCAGAACGTCCGACATTCATCTATTGCATGTATCCAAGGGCATGGACGCCGCCGCGACTCGCCTTGCCACACGGCGGCAGCCACGCCTACAAGCGAGCCAGGGAGCGAGCACGCATATGGTGTCGAGACGCACCTTCGCCATTGCCACGGTCACTACCGCCGCCGCTGCGCTGTTGACGCGGCAGGCCTTCGCCACAGACGCGCAAGAAGGAGCCTTCCCTGTGCAAAAACCGGACGAGGAGTGGAGGAAGACGCTCACCAAGGAGCAGTACTACGTCCTTCGCGAGCATGGCACAGAGCGCGCATTCACGAGCCCGCTGGACAAGATCTACGCACCGGGCGAGTACCATTGCGCCGGCTGCAACTCGCTGCTGTTCACCTCCGATACGAAGTTCAACAGCGGCACCGGCTGG
>JBFWQN010000462.1:0-4623 GCA_050249405.1 Hyphomicrobiaceae bacterium
CCCGTGGATCGTTCCACGAAGAGATTTCGGTGATTCGTTCCTCGCTCATCCTTGCTCTCCTCGGCTAGCGAAGGAGGGGGCAGTTCCTCGTGTCGCCGAGGGGGCTGTTTTCCATGTCGCGTGACACGCCCCCTTCGCCGTTTCAGGTCAGGCCGCGGCTGGCTTGCGGCTCTCGGCCCACGCCTCGAGGTCTGAGACGCGCCAGCCGGAAGCCCGCTTGCCGAGCTTGCACGGGGCCGGGAACTGCCCTTGACCGATCAGGTAGTAAATTGAGCTTTTCTTGTACCCGGTGAACGTCTCGACATCGGGCAAACGTAGAAAGCGGCGCTCTGGCCGGCTGATGCCGGGGGCGGCCGTGGCGGGGGAAGTATTGAGGACCATTTTTGCTTGCTCCGTTGCTGGGATCAACTGCAACGGAAGATACAGGAACCCGCGAAACGCGTCGAATTGCGACGTTCTTCCATTTTCCGCCAGTAGAGAATACGTGTATATCTAACGTGTATGTTAAGTTTTTACTAACCAATGTGCTGCGGCGCCGTGTGCGGCGATCCTTCCCTCGGGACAGGGCTCAGGCTCGGCGTTGGCCCGTCCCCGGTCGCACATTCCCGCCAAAGGTGTACGTCCAGCGGCTCTCTGGCGTGCTTGGGATAGGTGGACCCGAAGGCGCAACGTCGCACGCTCGGGACCCGTACAGGACCCGAGACCCGAAAACGACAAAGCCGCCATAACGGCGGCTTGCGTCTAAGTTCTTGATTTTACTGAAGAAAAGTTTGGTTGCGGGGGCAGGATTTGAACCTGCGACCTTCAGGTTATGAGCCTGACGAGCTACCGGGCTGCTCCACCCCGCGTCACCTACACAGTTGCCATAACCTCGGTAGAGCCATGGCAAACCGCCGCGCAGCACGAGAGCAGATCGCGCTGCGTCGATGGCCAACTCATAGCAGGTTTCGCGGCGAGGGGAACTCCCTTCTCGACGTTTTTTTGACGATGCCTCGGCTCGCACCCTGACGTGGTGTCGAGGCGAGGCTGCGGTACTGGTCGGAAGGAGACCGTGAGCGACCGGAGAAGAAGGCTGCGTGACGCGCTTGGTCGACGGTGTGCACAGGGGCGCCAGGTGGAGAAAGCCGGCATTGCTCGAAATCACAAGCGGCCGCCGTCGTGTCGGGCAACCGAGGATCGGCAGACGTGGAGAATCCACCCGGCACATGCCGTCCGCCTGACACGAACGGCAGCCAGTGCTTCCCTGACGAGGTGGCACCCCCCGGCGCTTCGCGGTCGGGCGCTAGCAGCTCTTAAAGATGCCTGCAGGCCGCGGCTTCGACAGCGTGCTCGACACCAGCCCCGTCGAGAGCCGCTCCAGCCAAATTCCCCACCGCACAAACGCAGGGCAGCCGACCTCATTCCGCGGGATACCTATGCGTCTCACCCGACGGATCCGAGACGGAGCCAGCCTCCACGTCCACATACTCTGGTCCGACCGGCACCTTGCCGTGTCCGCCGGGGATGTCGAGGACGTAGCTCGGAATAGCGAGGCCCGAGAGGCGGCCGCGGAGCGCGCGCATCAGCGCCTGACCCTCGGCGATCGTCGTGCGGAAATGGCTCGTGCCGGGCGCAAGATCGGCATGGTGCAAGTAGTAGGGCTTGACGCCCAGTGCCACCAGCGAGCGGAACAGCGCCTCGAGCGTGGCGGCGTCGTCGTTGATGCCCTTCAGCAGCACCGTCTGGCTGACGAGGCCGATCCCGGCCGCGCGAAGCCGCCCGATGGCCCCGCGCGCCTCGGGCCCGAGCTCGCGCACGTGGTTGGTATGGATACCGACATAGACCATCTGCGGCGTGGCTTGGAGCGCGGCTGCCATCGCGGCGTCGATGCGGCCCGGATCGACCACGGGCACGCGGCTGTGCCAGCGCAGCACCTGGACGTGGGGCACGGAGGCCAGCGCCTCGCTCACCTCCCGCACGCGACGCGGCGACAGCATCAGCGGATCGCCGCCCGTCAGGATCACCTCGAAGATGTCGGAACGCGATCCGATATAGGCGACGGCACGGGCCAACGTCTCGCCCGTCATCGGCGCCGGACCGCCCGGCCCGACCATCTCGCGGCGAAAGCAGAAACGGCAGTAGACGGGGCACGCGTGCGTGAGCTTCAGGAGCACGCGATCGGGATAGCGATGAACGAGGCCCGGCAGCTTCTCGTGCACGTGGTCACCGATCGGGTCGGCCCGCTCGCCCGGCATTTCAATGAGCTCGCGCGGATCGGGCACGAATTGCCGTGCGATCGGATCAGCCGGATCGCCGCGCACGGTGAGGCGGGCCATGTCGGGTGTCATCGCGACGGCATAACGCTCGGCCACTGAGCCGAGACGTGCGTCGCGGGGAGGCGCGAGCAGGCCTGCCGCCTCGAGATCCGCGATCGAGCGCAATGTTGTGGGTTTTGCGTTCACGGGCTCCTTGTGCCCGGATCGGCGACGGGCGTCCAGAGCACCTGCTCGACGTGCGTCGCGCCCGTCGCCAGCATGACGAGGCGATCGAAGCCCAGCGCGCAGCCGGAGGCGGGCGGCATGTGCGCAATCGCGGCGAGGAAATCCTCGTCGATCGGGTAGCGCTCGCCATAGATGCGGGCCTTCTCGTCCATCTCGGCCTCCAGCCGACGGCGTTGCTCTGCGCTGTCGATCAACTCGCCGAAGGCGTTGGCGAGCTCGACACCGCACATATAGAGCTCGAACCGCTCGGCGACGCGCGGGTCTGCCGGGCTCGGGCGCGCGAGAGCCGCCTCGTGCGTCGGATAGGCATCGACGATGACCCCGGGCCGGGGGCCATCGCGCGACAGAAGCCGCGGCTCGATGCGCTCGACGAGGATGCGCGAGAAAAGATCCGACCACGTGTCGTCCGGCGCCACGCGAACTCCGATGCGCGAGGCCTCGCGCGCCATCGCCCCGCGGTCGGCCGAGTTGCCCCGCAGGGTGCCGTTCAAGAGCTCGATGCCGGCATGCTCGCGGAAGAGCCGGTCGAGCGTGAATTGCTCGGGCGCGCGGAGCGGGTCGCCCTTCGCCCCGCGCCATTCCCACGCCATGCGCCCCGTCGTCTCGGCGGCGATGCGAAGGATCTGGGCGCAGTCGTCCATCAGCCGCGTGTAAGGCTCGTTCGCGCGATACCACTCCAGCATCGTGAACTCGGGGCTGTGCAGCGCACTGCGCTCGCCGTTCCGGAATACCGGCGCGAACGTGAAGATGCGCGTCTCGCCGGCCGCGAGCAGCTTCTTCATCGCGAACTCGGGGCTTGTGTGCAGATAGAGCGGCTGTGCTGTCCCTGTCTCGCTCCGCCATTCGGTGCGGAAGGCGTGGAGATGCGTCTCGTTCCCCGGCGACACCTGCAGACACGCCGTCTCCACCTCGACGAAGCCTTCGTCCTCGAGCCAGCGCCGGAGCGCCGCCTTGATCCGCCCGCGCGCCAGCAGAGCCGGCCGCCGGTCGGCGTGGCGGGACGGGTGCCAGAAGGGGGTGGGGCGGCGGGACATGGCTCGGACTTTCGCGATGGCGTTAGCCGTTCCTTTACCAAACTTTGCGCTGGCAATGCTCCCGCGTCGGTGTAACCTTACTATCGTGCTATCACGTCATCGCGAAGTAAGCACCAGCGGCCGGAGAGCGGGACATGCGATCGAAGCCAGCGCCATCGGCGGGAGCAAAGGCCGGAACGCCTCGGCAGGCCACGCAGATCTGGGCCTTCGTCAACGGCAAGGGCGGAGTCGGGAAGACGACGACGGTTCTGAATTTTTCGATCGAGGGGCATCGGCGCGGCCTCTATGCCGCTGTGCTCGACCTCGACGGCCAGAAATCGGCCGAGCGGTGGGCCGAGCTCCGGGCCGAGCTCACCGGCGAGCAGGAGCCGGTGATCGTGCACGGCGCCTCGACCAAGCTGAAGGACATGCTCGATACCGTCGTCGACGAAGGCGCCGATCTGGTGCTGATCGATACGCCCGGCTCGGTCGACCGGACGATGCTTTATGCGGCCGAGATCAGCGACATCGTCATATTGCCAACTCGCTCTTCCGTGCTGGATCAGGCCGCTCTTGCCGACACACTGGATTTTCTCGGCGTCGGCGGAAAGCTCGGGAAATGCATCGTGCTCCTGAATGCCACGGGAAAAGGCCAGGAGGAGGATATTTCCCGCATCCGCGAGATTGCCAAGAGCTTCGGCGTTCCGGTTGCAGCGGCGACGCTGGCCGATCTTCCCGTCTTCCGCACATCGCTTGCCAAAGGCCGCGGCGTGGTCGAGGCCAAGGGCAAGGCCATGAGGATCGTCGAGGCCGCCTTCGAGGAGATCCAGGCGCACCGAGCCCACATCATGAAGTCGAAATCGTCCAGGTAGGAGTATCGCAACATGGCCGCACGCAAGACCACCGCATCCGCCAATCCATCCACCAGGGCGGCATCGCTCAAGCAGCGCCTGCGCGCAGCCTCGGGCGTGCAGCGCACCGAGGAGCCGGCGCGAGAGGCGCCTGCCATCGTTGTAACGCCTGGTCGTGCGGGAAAAAAGCCGATCGCGATATATATGCAGCCACTCGCGAAAGACCAGATCATGAAATTATCGCACGAGCGCAAGAAAACCATCCAGGAACTCGGCATC
>JBFWQN010000463.1:0-4615 GCA_050249405.1 Hyphomicrobiaceae bacterium
CCGCTACCACCGTCGCTCGCTGACGGCACTCGAGCACGTGCGACCGGGGCTGGCCGACCGCATCCACCGCGACCATCCGGGCCTGCCGGCCGATGCGATGATCGGCCTCGACTAGATCACCCGCTACCGCCGGCAATACATCGAGGAGCTGCTGAAGGAGGAGGTGGGCGAGCTGACCGAGCTCGAGCGCAAAGTTGCCGAAAGCCTCGCAAGCAATGCAACCCTCGCCCAGAACACCGAGGATGCCTACGCCGACACGCGCTCGCTTGGCGAGCGGCTCGCCGATGACCTGGCCACGTTCGGCGGCAGCTGGATGTTCCTTATCTCCTTCGCGGTGGTGCTGGCCGTCTGGATTGCGATCAATCTGTTTGCGGGCGGTCGAGCTTTCGACCCCTTCCCGTTCATCCTGCTGAACCTCGTGCTGTCCTGCCTCGCGGCCATCCAGGCCCCCGTCATCATGATGAGCCAGAAGCGCCAGGAGTCGAAGGATCGCCTGCGCTCGCTCAACGATTACCAGGTCAACCTCAAGGCTGAGCTCGAGATCCGGCACCTGCACGAGAAGATGGACCACCTCTTGAGTAAGCAGTGGCAGCGCCTACTGGACATCCAGAAGTTGCAGCTCGAGATCCTCGAGGAGAAGCGGCCATGAGTGACGAGGCCACGTCAGCCGAGCCCTGCCGCGAGTGTCCGCTCTGCCCGCGGCTCGTTGGATTTCGGGAGGTGAACCGCGGCGCCTATCCCGAGTGGCACAATGCTCCCGTCGCCACGTTCGGAGCCGTCGAGGCGCCGATGCTGGTGGTGGGTCTTGCGCCGGGGCTGAAGGGCGCCAACCGGACGGGCCGGCCGTTCACCGGCGACTACGCGGGCGACCTCCTCTATGCGACCCTCCTGGAGCTCGGCCTTGCGCGCGGCACCTATGGTGCCAGCCCCGACGACGGGCTCGAGCTCGTCGGCTGCCGTATCACCAACGCGGTGCGCTGCGTCCCGCCGCAGAACAAGCCGATGCCGGCCGAGATCGCGACGTGCCGCGAATACCTGTCGGCGACGGTTGCGCAGATGCCGCGCCTCGCCGTGATCGTGGCGCTGGGCCGCATCGCGCACGACAGCGTGCTGACGAGCCAGGCACTCCGGAAGGCGGCCTTTCCCTTTGGCCATGGCCGGCGTCATGCCCTCGGCCAGGGCCTCACCCTCTTCGACAGCTATCACTGCTCCCGATACAACACGAATACCCGCGTGCTCACACCTGGGATGTTTCGCTCTGTTCTGGCCGAGGCCCGCGCGGCGAGCGGGATTTGACCATCTCGCGGTCCGGCCTCGCTAGCGGCTCAGCACCGCCACCAGTGCGCGGACGTGTCCACCATTCTCGGCAATGTAGTTCTCGAACAGCTTGCGCAGGAACGGCAGCATCCAGAAGCCGTAGACCATCGCATCGCGAACTCGGTAGGTGCCGCCCGTCTGTGACAGCAGCCAGCGAACGTCGTAGCTCGATCCGTCGCGCATCGTGATCACGCTGTCGACCATGATGCCCTGGCCACCGCGCACGCTGCCGGTGATGCGGTAGCTGGCGACCGGATATTTCGGCGATTCGTTGGCGGCATAGCGGCCGATGAAGCGCACCATTCCCGAGAGATAGCCCGGGCGATCGGCGGGCGTCAGCTGGTTGCGGTAGCTGCCGAGCGAGTAGCTGCCGATATAGCTCGTGTCCGCATAGCGGTGAACGACGGCCGCGACCAGGGCGGGAGATTTCGAGCGCGAGGCCGTGAGCAGCTCCCGCGCCACCTTCTCCATGAATGCAACGGCCGGATCGGAAGCCCGCGCGGGCGCCGTCGTCACGCAAAAGCAAACCAGCGCCACGAGGGCCCACAGTGCCGATGCACCCCAAGTCGGACGTGCCGTTACCGCCATGTCGCTTCCTCTGGCTGATGCGATCCGTCCCGCATGAACGGTCGCGTCTCCCCCGACCGCGAGTGGCGCAACCAATCACAGCCGGCAGCGCCCGTCAAAGCCTCGCAGGAGGGCTCCGGAGCGGGAATACCGTGCGGTCGCGGCGATTTCCGGGCAGCGTGTCAGGCGCGCATCGGCTGCAGCGGCTCCCCGGCCACGACCGGAGAAAAAATACGGCCGCGCTCATAGAGCGTGCGCGCCGGGACTTCAGGCAGGCCGAGCATCGCCTTGGCGGAATCGATCATGGCCTGCGTCACGCGGTCGGCCGAGTGCAGCGTGACGTCGAGCGCCGGATCGGCATGGACGAGAACGATCTCGTGCGTGAGGCCCGACAGCGAAGCCCGAATGTGATGAGCGAGGCCGCGGTAGTCGCCGATCGGAATCTCGCGCCGCCGGCTGCCGAGCGGCGTCACCTCGATCATTTCCACTGATGTCGCATGCACCACGACCTGGCGGCGGCGCCACAGCCTGTCGAGGGCGCGCCGCGCGGGCCACAGGAAGAGTCCGGCCCATACGACGATGCCGAGGCCGATCTGCACGGCCGCCACTGGTCGGTCGGCGAGGGCAGCGAGGATCGCCGGCTCCGAGGCCGAGGCGAGAGCTGCCGAGGCGAGAGGCACGGCTGCGGCAAGCAAGGCGGGCACCAGCAGCAAGGCGCGGGTGATCTTGGACGCCGGCGAGCCTGACGGCTCGATCCGGAGCGGCAGCGAGGCGAAGGCAGGCGGCGGCGTGGCGCGATCCAACGCGTTGCGCGACATGGATGAATCCCCCGGGAATCGTTCGCGCCAACCATATCCGCCGGGTCTTGCGTCAGCGTTAACCGTGTCCCTTCACACGACGATTTCCGCAAGCGAGCCCATCGCGGCCGTGGAGCATCCTCGGACGGCGCTTGACATATAAAGATATCTTTATATTTGTTCGGCCGTAGCGAAGGAGACCACGCTTGCTTGATCAGCGCACACTTCTGGCCATGTTGCGGGCGGCCGCCGAGCCGACCCGGCTCAGGGTCATTGCGCTGCTGGCGCATGGCGAGCTGAGCGTCAAGGATCTGACGCGCATCCTCAATCAGAGCCAGCCGCGCATCAGTCGCCACCTGAAGCTGCTGGTCGAGGCAGGGCTGGTGGATCGGGTCCGCGATGGGAGCTGGGCCTATTTCCAGCTTGCCGACGACGGCGCCGGCGGTGAGCTCCTCGCCGCTCTTCTCGGTGCCATGCGGCGCGACGATGTCGCCCTCGAGCGCGACCGCCTTCGCGCCGACACCGTGAAGCGGGAGCGCGAGGCGGCGGCCCAGGACTATTTCCGTGCCAATGCGGCGGAGTGGGATCGCATCCGCTCGCTGCATGTCGCCGAGACCGAGGTCGAGGCCGAGGTGGTTCGGGCGCTTGGCCCGGGCCCGTTCGGCCTGCTCGTCGACCTCGGCACCGGCACCGGCCGCATGCTTGAGCTTCTGGCCGGGCGCTACCGGCGCGGCCTCGGTTTCGACATCAATCACACCATGCTCGCCTACGCGCGCGGCAAGATCGAGCGGGCTGGCCTCGAGGCGGCCAGCGTGCGCCATGGCGACCTCTATGGCGTCGGCCTCGCCGACGGGACGGCTGATGCGGTGGTGATGCACCAGGTGCTGCACTTCCTCACCGAGCCGGCCCAGGCCATCCGCGAGGCGGCCCGCATTCTGGCTCCGGGCGGTCGGCTGGTGATCGTCGATTTCGCCCCGCATGCCGTGGAGTTTCTGCGCGAAGGCTTCGCGCACGAGCGGCTCGGCTTCTCGCGTTCGCAAATTGGGCAATGGCTCGCGGACGCCGGCCTCGTTCCCGGCGCCGTGCTCGATCTCGCCCCCAAGGGCGACGAGGGCGAGGGCCGCCTCACGGTGACCGTATGGGCGGCCGACCGTCCTCGGACCAGACACGGCCGCAGCAGCGGCCCGCAATTGACCACGGTGGAGGCTTGACCGCGATGACCGACAAGCTCGAGCGCAGGAGCCGCATCGTCGGCGACGGCGAGATCGACGTCTCTTTCGAGTTTTTTCCGCCAAAGACGGAGAGGATGGAGGAGGCGCTTTGGACGTCGATCCGGCGGCTGGCGCCGCTCGGACCCTCCTTCGTCTCGGTCACGTACGGCGCCGGCGGCTCGACCCGCGAGCGCACGCACGCGACCGTCGCCCGCCTCGTGCGCGAGACCCCATTGAAGCCCGCCGCGCATCTGACCTGCGTGAACGCCTCGCGCGCCGAGATCGACGAGGTGGTGCGCGGCTACGCCTCGGCCGGCGTGCGCCACATCGTGGCGCTGAGGGGCGATCCGCCGACCGGCGTCGGCACCCGCTACGTGCCGCATCCGCAAGGCTATGCCCAGGCGGCCGATCTGGTGAGCGCCATCAAGCGCATCGGCGGGTTCGAGGTTTCCGTCGGCGGCTACCCCGAGAAGCATCCGGAAAGCTCCACGTTCGATGCCGACATCGATTTCCTGAAAGCCAAGGTCGATGCCGGCGCCGACCGCATCATCACGCAGTTCTTCTTCGACAACGCCCATTACCTGCGCTTTCTCGAGCGGGTTCGGGCGCGCGGCATCTGGTGCCCGGTGGTGCCGGGCATCGTCCCCATCCACAATTTCAAGCAGGTGGCAGGCTTCGGCAGCAAGACGGGCACCACCATGCCGGCTTGGCTGACGCGGCGGT
>JBFWQN010000464.1:0-4606 GCA_050249405.1 Hyphomicrobiaceae bacterium
GTCGCCGGCATTCCCTTCGGCCGCCAAGGCTCGACCAACAACGTCCGTGTGGCGCGAATTTAGGCAGCGGGGAGCCGCAGTGCTGCATTAGGCTATTCTCCCAAAGTGAGACCTGCGTGGGAGCTGCCGCATGCATCCGTCGACCGCACCGTTCGTGCCGGGGCCGCAGCTCCGTATAGAGGGCCGCTCAGATGGTCCACTTGCGGGCCTCACGTTCGCCGCCAAGGATCTCTTCGATGTCGCGGGACACCCGACCGGCGGCGGCAATCATGACTGGGCGCGCTGGCATCCCGTGCCTGAGAAGCATGCTTGGGCCGTGCAAACGTTGCTCGATGCGGGCGCCGCGCTGATCGGCAAGACGATCACGGACGAGGTCTCGCTCGGAATCCTGGGCGAGAACGCCTTCGACGGCACGCCGCTCAATCCAAAAGCCCCCGACCGTGTGCCCGGTGGCTCGTCGTCAGGATCGGCATCAGCGGTGGCGAGCGGCCTCTGCGACACGGCGCTCGGCACCGACACGGGTGGCTCGGTACGCGTGCCGGCGAGCTTCTGCGGCCTCTACGGCATCCGCCCGACCCACGGCCGGCTACCGATCGCCGGAATGCTGCCACAGGCGCCGTCGTCCGACACGACCGGCTGGTTCGCTCGCGATGCCGAGACCTTCGCCCGGGTCAGCCAGGTGATGCTCGGCGAGGCGCTCCCCGAGGCGCTGCCCAAGAGGCTCATTGTTGCCGTCGATGCCTTCGGGTTCGCCGGCGACGACGTGCAGGCGGCGCTGAAGCCCATGGTCGCGCGCCTGTCCCGCCTCATAGGAGCGGCCCGCGAAGAGACCATGGCGCCCCAGGGGCTATCTGTCTGGGCGCGGGCGCAACGCACACTGCAGCCGGCCGAGGCGTGGGAGACGTTCCGCCCTTGGGTCGAGGCGACGAACCCGCGCATGGCCTTCGTCGTGGCACGCAATCTGATCGCGGGCTCCCAGGTCACGGCGTCGGACCGGGCCTGGGCTAGTCTCATGCGCCGGGAAGCCCGCGCCCGTCTCAAGCATCTGCTCGCCGACGGCGCCATTCTCTGCCTCCCGACGACACCCTGCCCGGCTCCGGTGAAGGGCCAGGCGATCCCGGCGCTCGATGTCGTGCGCGACCGCATCACGTGCCTGGCGGCGCATGGCGGGCTCACCGGCGTGCCTCAGGTGAGCCTGCCCGGCGCCACGGTGCATGGATTGCCCGTCGGTCTCTCGATCGTCGGGGCTCAGGGGTCGGATGCCGCGCTGGTGGCCGTTGCCAAAGCCATGGAGATCGAGACGTGAACGATTTCACTCCGAACATTCCCGAGGTCGTCGCCGAGGTTCGCGACCTTTTCGAGCGCTACGAGACGGCGCTCGAGACCAAGAACGTCGAGGTTCTCGATGCGACCTTCTGGAACAGCCCGCACACCATTCGCTACGCCCTGCACGAGAACGGCTACGGCTTCGATGCCATTCACAAGCACCGCGTGGCCCGCCCACCGGGGCCCGGCATCAAGGAGCGCCGCATCCGCCTCGAGATCCTGACGCTCGGCCGCGACCTCGCGACGGTCAACCTCGAGTTCAAGGTGCGGGGCCACGATCTCGTCGGTCGC
This sequence comes from Hyphomicrobiaceae bacterium, assembly GCA_050249405.1. Taxonomy (GTDB): domain Bacteria; phylum Pseudomonadota; class Alphaproteobacteria; order Rhizobiales; family Hyphomicrobiaceae. The sequence continues at coordinate 1,618 of JBFWQN010000464.1, forward strand.
CAGAGCCAGACCTGGGTGCGCTTTCCCGATCAAGGCTGGAAGGTCGTCGCAGCCCACGTCTCGACCGTGAGCGAGAAATCTTTCTGGTGAAGCCGCTGCCGGCCATCGCCGTGCCCGCATCGTCCCGGTCGCTGTTCCGACTTCAGATCAGGCAACCCCGACTTCAGGCACGATGATGGGCTCGAGCGCGGCCTTGCCGAGCACCAGGTCCGAGCCCTTCTCGGCGATCATCATCGTCGCGGCGTTGAGGTTGGCCGAGAGCATCGCCGGCATGATCGAGGCGTCGATCACACGCAGGCCTTCCATGCCGCGCACGCGCAATTGGTCGTCGACGACGGCAGTGGGGTCCGAAGCTGGCCCCATGCGGCAGGTGCCCATCACGTGGAAGGTGGAGTTGCCCCACTTGCGGGCGGCCTCCAGCATCTCGTCGTCGGTCTGGACCTCGTCGCCCGGATAGTTCTCGCTGACCACGTAGCGCTGCATCGCACGGCTGTGGATCAGCTGGCGGGCGAGCCGCATGGCGGCGATGGTGACCCGCTGGTCACCCTCCTCGGCGAGGTAGTTGGGCTGGATGATCGGCCGGTCGAAGGGATCGGCCGATCGTGCGCGCACCCACCCCTTGCTCTGCGGCCGGTGCTGCCAGGCGGCGATGGTGAAGCCTGGATGGTCCGAGAACTCACGTAGCGGGCCGTTCGGCCCCTTCGCATAGCTCGCAGGGACGAACAGGAACTGGATGTCGTTGCTCCTGGCGCTCGGGTCCGAATGCCAGAAGCCATAGACGAAGCTCGGCGTCAGGCCGACGATGCTCTTCGCGCCGACCAGGTACTTGGCGATCTCGCCGGCGAGCTTCAGCCCGCGCGAGCGCTCGTTGATGCTCTCCACGCCTTCGACCCGCACGCTGAAACGAGGCGCATAATGGTCGCGCAGGTTCTCGCCGACTCCAGGGAGATCGTGCACCACCGCGATACCGAGCGACTTGAGGAGTGCGGCTGGCCCAATGCCGGAGTGCTGCATCAGGATCGGCGAGTTGATGGTGCCGCCGGAGACGATCACCTCGCGCCTCGCGTGCACATCGACGGGCGGTCCGCCGCGGCCGCCCTTCGAGTAGCGCACGCCGACCGCGCGCTTGCCCTCGAGCAGCAGCCCGGTGGCATGGGCATTGGTGCGAACGGCAAGGTTCGGGCGCTTCTTGGCCGGATTGAGGAAGGCGCGGGCCGTCGACACCCGGCGGCCCCGATAGGTCGTGCGCTGGACGTAGGAGACGCCTTCCTGGCGCTCGCCGTTGTAGTCGTGATTGCGCGGAATGCCGATCTCCTGCGCGGCCTCGATGAAAGCGTCGGCCAGGGGATGGCGATAGTCGAAGTCGGTCACCTGCAACTGCCCGGAGCGACCGCGAAAGGTGTCGTCGCCTGGGCCTATCCGCAGCTCGCAGCGCTTGAAGTACGGGAGCACGTCGAAATAGCCCCAGCCGCGATTTCCCTGCTGCGCCCAGCTGTCGAAGTCCATGCGCTGACCGCGGTTGTAGATGTGGCCGTTGATGGAGCTCGATCCGCCGAGCGTCTTGCCGCGCGGAACCGCGACGGCCCGCCCGCCGATGCCGGGACCGGGCTCCGACTCGTACAGCCAGTTGATCGACGGATTGGTGAGCGTCTTGAGGAAACCGGCGGGAATATGAATGTAGGGGTGCCAGTCGGGAGGACCCGCCTCGAGCAGGCAGACGCTGTGCCGGCCGTCGGCGGTCAGCCGGTTGGCCAGGATGCAGCCGGCCGAGCCGGCGCCGACGATGATGTAGTCGAAGGTATCCGTCATGATCCTACGCTCGCGCGGCTTGCGCAGCGCCCCCAGGTTTCGCGCGACGAGGTCACATGCTGGCGCACAGGACGGACGAAATCCAGTCATCTCCAGGAAGGCGGGCGGCCACGCAGGTCTGCGCGTCCCTCGCCTGAGCGGAGACCTCATCGGATGGTTTGCAAGCGCAGCGATCTGCTGCTTAAGCTGGCGAGCATGCCGTAGCCGCGGCGCGAGCAGCCGCTGGCAGGGCTTCGGTCTTGCCTGGGCCCAAGCCGAAATTGCGCCGTCGTTGAACTAATGTTCAGTGCTGATCGACAGATGCTGGAAGAGGCCGAGCAGCCTCTCCCCTCCCACGGGCACCAGCGTACCTATTCCGCCGCCTGACGGTGGCGCGCCTGGGCGGCAATGCGCTCGTCGATGCGCTGCTCGATGACGGGCCGGAAGTTTCTGAGAAATCCCTGGATCGGCCAGACGGCACCCTCGCCGAAGGCACAGATGGTGTGGCCCTCGACCTGCTTCGTCACCGAGAACAGGAGATCGATCTCGCTCTTCTCGGCGTCGCCACGCACCATGCGCTCCATCAGGCGCCAGATCCAGGCGACGCCCTCGCGGCACGGTGTGCACTGGCCACAGCTCTCGTGCTTGTAGAAATGCGCGATGCGCGCGAACGCCTTGATGATGTCCGTCGACTTGTCCATCACGATGACCGCAGCCGTGCCCAGGCCGGATTTCAGCGCCGACATGGAATCGAAATCCATGAGCAGCTCCTGGCACTGTGTCTCGGCGATGCACGGCATCGACGAGCCGCCCGGGATGACGGCGAGGAGGTTGCCCCAGCCGCCGCGCACGCCGCCCGCGTGCTTTTCCAGCAGCTCGCGCAGCGGAATGGACATCGCCTCCTCGACCACGCAGGGCTTGTTCACGTGGCCCGAGATCTGGAACAGCTTGGTCCCGGTGTTGTTCGGCCGGCCGATGCCGGCGAACCAGGCCGAGCCGCGGCGCAGGATGGTCGGCACCACGGCGATCGATTCGACATTGTTGACCGTCGTCGGCGAGCCGTAGAGGCCGGTATTTGCCGGGAACGGCGGCTTGAGGCGCGGCTGCCCCTTCTTGCCCTCGAGGCTTTCGAGCAGCGCCGTCTCCTCGCCGCAGATGTAGGCGCCCGCGCCGTGGTGCACGACGAGGTCGAAATCCCAGC
>JBFWQN010000465.1:0-4605 GCA_050249405.1 Hyphomicrobiaceae bacterium
GCCACGCTGTCGCGCTTCGCGGGATATGTGCGCGTCGTGATCATCTTCGACGGCGCCGACCGTCTCGCCGTGGAGGCAGCGCGTGGCCAATGGAAAGCTGCGCGCGCCGAGGGCTGTGCCGTCACCTATTGGCAGCAGACCGAGGCCGGCCGCTGGGAGCGCAAGGCGTGATCCGCTCCCGCACCATGGATCACACCTCGCCCAGCGTGCCGAGGCGGAATTGCACGCGCTTGGCCGCCGGGTCGAGGCTGCGCTTGAACTTCGGCCCGTCGGTCGGCTTCACGCGCAGCAGCACGAAGCAGGTGCCGTTCGTCTCGCGCAGCATCTGCGCGCCTTTAGCAAGGTCCGCGTCCTTCTCGATCGAGCAGGTCGACTTGATGCCGGCGCCGATGGCCATCTGCTCGAGGTCGACGCCGAGGCAGGTGTGGCTCTTCTGATAGCCGGTCTCGCCGTAGTGGCCGTTGTCGACGCAGAGGATGCGCAGGTTGGGCGGGTTGAGCACGGAAGCGGTCGCGAGCGCGCCGACGTTCATCAGCAGCTCGCCGTCGCCCGTCGCCACCAGCACCTTCTTGTCGGGTCGGGCCAGCGCGAGGCCGAGGCCCATCGACACCGCCGCGCCCATGGCGCCGGCGAGGCCATAGTAGTTGGCGCCGTCCTTGGTGAGGGCGGCCATGTCCTTGGCGGTGCCGGCGAGGCCCGCGACGATGAGGAAATCGTCCGCGTTGCCGACGATCGCCGGCACGGCGGTGATGCGGTCGAGGGTGTAGCGCGGGCCTGCGCTGCGCTCGGGGGCTTTGGTCATGGAGGTCTCTTTCGTGGCGCCTTCGGATGCCCACTTGGCATCCGGCGCGTGAAAACTGTGGCGGCTAGTGTATGGCGTGTCTTTTTCGCGGCCCGGTTGCGTGTGGGCAACCGAAGGGCCTCTAGAAAGCCAGTTGCGTGTGGGCAACCGAAGGGCTCCTAGAAAGCCTTGGCGCCGATCAGCCGCTGCGAGAGCAGGATGGCGACCGCCTGGCCCGATTTCCACACCATGTTGGCGGCGGCATCGACCGTCGGCACCACCTCCTCGGGCTTCGTTACCTCGAGCACGATGAAGTCGAGAGCCTCGCACACCTTTCGAGCAGCTTGCCCCATGCCCATCTGCCAAGGATTGCCCTCGCCGAAGTCGCCGCGCATGGAGAGGACGGTCAGGAACGGGAAGCGGCCATTCTTCACCATCGACATGAAGTTCACGCAGTTGCCGAGGCCGGACGACTGCATCAGCAGCACGGACTTGGCGCCGCCGAGATGCGCGCCGCAGGCGATGGCGACGCCCTCCTCCTCGGTGGTGAGCGCGATGGAATGGACGTCCTTGTCCTCGATCGAGCGGTCGATGCAGACGCGGTGGCCGGCATCCGGCACATAGGAGAATTGCGTCACGCCTTGGCGCCGCAACGCCTCGTAGAGCTGGTTCTGCCAGGCCGTGGAAATTTCCCTCGCGTGCTCGTCCTCGGTCTTGAGGTCGGCCATGTGTCGGCTCCTGAACGTCGAATTGCGTTTCGATCGGGCCGGGAGGTTAGTGGCGCGAAGCGGCAGCGGCAAGCTCGGCGAGCCCTGGCGTTGCCAGCGACGGCGCAATTTCCTGGCAAAGGATGGCCGTCGCGTCGGCCGCTGCGTGGGCAACGCCGGTTCAGCCGACGCTGCAGGCGATGCGGCCCGTCACGCGCACCTCGCCGGCGATCAGGCGGAAACTGCCGGTATGCTCGCCCTGGGCATCTCGCTGCGCCGTGTCGATGATGAGCATGATCGCGTCCTCGCCCAAGCCGAGGCGGAGCATCATTTTGAATTGACCGTCCCGGTTCCAGATTTGCGCCGGCCGCTTGCCATCCAGCGACCAGAGGCGGCGATCCTTGGCGACCTTCTGGTGATGGATTTCGAGCGTTCCCGACAGCCCCTTCTCGCCGGGCGAGCCGCTGCCGTCGAGCGCGAGCGGCAGCTCCATTCGCAGCGAGATATTGAAGTCGGAGGTCTCGCAGCTGGCATAGGGGGTGCGGATTTGTGCCGTGACCGGCGTGGCTGCGGCGACGGCGATCACCGCACCCGCACCGATCGCGGCGAGCCGGGTTGCCGTCATGGCTTCTGCCCCAGGTCCAGGTAGTGTGGTCCCTTCGGATTGAGACTGTCGATATAGGCGACGAGGGCCCGTATGCCGTCGGGCCCGAGATCGAACTGAGGCATCTCGTCGTGCCCGGAGATCGATCCCGTCTTGAGCGCCTCGACCAGCATGTCGATCGGATAGCGCTCGCCGAGCGTGCGGAACGGCGGCGTGATCTGGTGGGGGCTGTCGTCAGCGACACCAACCGAGTGGCACTTGCCGCACCGCGCTGCGGCAATGGCCGAGCCTTCCATGGCGAGGTCGGCCGCGCCGGCTGGCGAGAACGAGACGATGAGTGCGAGTGAAGCGACCGCGGAGGCCAACAACCCTGCGGGGCTGCGGCCGCTAATGGCGGAGCCATCGCACCGCTGGCCACCCGATCGTTGCACGTCCGCCTCGCTTCGCGAGCGGGGATCGCCCCGCGCCTCATCGGCAGGAAGACCCTCCCGGATACTCCCTGTCCATGCAGCACCTACGCGAGCCGCAGCCACGCACCAAGTCCGGTCGGCGCGCTGTCCACTGTCGCGATGCCGCTGTCCGGCGCTGGCTCGGATGACCGCTAGCGGCCCTGCTTCCCCGGCCAGTACGCCGGCAGCCAGACGCCGTCGCGCTTGCCCCAGCCTTCCGCCTGCGCCTGCTCGAAGGTGCGCAGCGCCGCCTCGGCGGCGGGGAGCGTGGCGCCGCGGGAGCGGGCGGTCGCGATCATCGTGCGCAGGTCCTTGCAGATGAGATCCACGTCGAAGTTGGGCGGGCCCGGGTCCTGGCCGTCGAGCGTCTTGGCGATGGCCGGGTGGCGGTTCTTGAGCACGCTCGGCGCGCCGGAGGTATCCGACAGCAGCTCCATCAGGGCCGCATTCGAAAGCCCGACGCTGCGGGCGAGGATGACGGCCTCGCCGAGCGCCTGGTAGGCGACCATCAGCGGCAGATTGACGGCGAGCTTCATTGCGGCGCCATTGCCGACCGGTCCCAGGTGCTCCAGGCGGCGGCAGAGCTGGTCGAGGATCGGCTTGGCGCGGGCGAAATCGGCGGCCTCTCCGCCAGCGAGCCCCAGCAGCTTGCCCTGCCGTGCGGGCCCGACCGTGCCGCCTACGGGGCACTCGACAAAGGCCCCGCCCTTGGCGCGCACCTTTGCCGCGAGCCCGACCACGTCGCCCGGCTCGACCGTGGTCATGTCGACGACGAGCTTGCCGTCGAGCGACGCCGCCAGCAGGCCCGCCGGTCCTTCGTAGACGTCCTGGTAGGCCGCCGCGCTGCCGAGGATGGTGACGACGGTCTCCACCTCTGCCGCGAGTGCCGCCGGAGTCGAGACTACCCGGGCGCCGGCCTCGGCCAAAGGCTGCGTGCGGTCCGGGGTGCGGTTCCACACCGTCACCGTATGCCCCACCTCGAGCAGCCGGAGGGCGATGGCGGCGCCCATCTTGCCGACGCCTGCGATGCCGATATGCATGTCGCCATGTTCCTGTTTTGGTTGTGGACCGCGATCGGTCCGCAAGCTCTCACCGGCGTTTCGATTTGCCAAGGCGTCGCAGGCGCCCGGCTGCTATCTTTCGCGCCAGGACGAGCGAGGCGGAGCGAGCAGCCATGTCGACGTCACCGGACGCCCCCTGGAACAAGTACGATTTGACCGCCGCCCGCGAGCACGGCCGGCCAGGGCGCGAGGTGCGCCCGCAGAGCCTCACGCTCGACGCGCATGCGCACATCGTGGTGCCAGAGGCTGCCGCCTACGCGCGGCCCCATCTCGCCGCTGCCGCCAACTCGATCGCGGAGCACGCGACCGAGGAGACCAAGGCCGTCGCCGCGCTGCAGAGCCGCGACCGGGCCGTCAACCTCACCGATCAGGCATTGCGGCTCCGCGAGATGGCGGCGATGGGCCTCGACAAGCAGCTCGTAAGCCCGGCACCCAACCAGTGCTATTTCACGCTGCCGCCCAGCGAGGGCGCCGAGGCGGTCCGGCTGGTCAACGACGGAATTGCGGATTGGGTCCGGCGCGCCCCGGATCGCTTCGTCGGCCTCGGCACGGTGCCGCTGCAGGCGCCGGACGCTGCGGTGACGGCTCTCGAGCGATGCATGACGGACCTCGGGCTGAAAGGTGTCGAGATTCTCACCAACGTCGAAGGTCGTGAGATATCGGACCCGGAGCTCGAGCCGTTCTGGGCGCGGGCCGAGGCGCTCGGCGCGCTCGTCATGATCCACCCGTCGGGCTTCACGGAGCCGCGGCGGCTCGCCCGGTACTATTTCAACAATGTCATAGGTAATCCACTCGACACGACGCTGGCGCTCCATCACCTGATCTTCGACGGCGTGCTCGAGCGCTATCCGCGCCTGAAGATTCTCGCCTCGCACGGCGGCGGCTATCTCGGTGGCAAAACCGGCCGCATCGATCATGCCTGGGGCGCTCGCTCGGACGCCCGGGGAACGCGCCCGAGGCCACCGACGACCTACCTCCGCCAGTTCTACGGCGCGTCCATCGG
>JBFWQN010000466.1:0-4601 GCA_050249405.1 Hyphomicrobiaceae bacterium
GAACGGGCTCACGCCGACTCTGGAAAAAAGCAAGGGCAGCCCCGGTCGCCCGAGGCTGCCCCTTCGCGTCATTTCGACTGGACGCATCAAGCCGAGCGTCAGACCTGCGCCTCGATCTGCCTGGGCTGGCCGCCGCCGATGGCGATGGTGCGCGGCTTCAAGCGCTCCGGCACGTTGCGCACGAGGTCGACGTGCAGCAGGCCGTCCTTCAGGTCAGCACCCGTTACCTCGACATGATCGGCGAGCTGGAAGCGGCGCTCGAAGGCACGCGTCGCGATGCCGCGATGCAGGAACTGGCGCTCCTTGTCGTCCGGCTTCTTGTCGCCCTTGATCGTGAGCGACTGCTCCTTCATCTCGATCTTGATGTCGTCCTGACCGAAGCCCGCGACGGCCATCGTGATCCGATACTGGCTCTCGCCCAATCGCTCGATGTTGTAGGGCGGGTAGGTGGGAGCCTCGGCGTCGCTGCCCGACACGCTGTCCAGAAGCTGGACGAGGCGATCGAAGCCAACGGTGGAACGGTAGAGGGGGGCAAAATCGAAGGGTCGCATATTCACATCCTCCTGAGGAAGCGACGTGGACGTCTCGCCGGCTCAGCGTGGGGCCCGGCGCTCTTCACGCACCCGAGAGTGGCGTGCGCGACCCTTCAGATAGGCGGCACCCGAACTCGTTCAAGCCCCTCCGCGATGACGTCCAGCGACGAGACTGCGCGACCGATCGAGGGACAGGCGCCGACCTTGCCAGCCGCAAACCGGCTTCAGCCGGCTTCCATTGCAAGCCCTACTCGACCACGCTTCAGGCTCCCAGCACCTCTCTGAGCGCCGCGTTATATGCAGCTGGCTGCTCGTACATCACCCAATGACCGGCATCGGGCACCGTGCGCGTGACCAGCTCGGGATGACTCTGGCGGAGAACGTCGTAACGGGCCTCGACGGAGGGCCATGCCGTTTGATCCTCTCCGCCCCAGACGGCCTTCACGGGCACGCGCACCTCGGGGATATTCTGGGCGATCTCCGGAATGCGGGCGAACGGGCGCGAACGGAAGCGGGCGCGGCGAATGTTCTCCGACTGGAGGTAGACCGAGAGCGGATCGATCCGCGACGGCTCCTTGAACATGAGAATCTCGAGCAACCCGCGATGGACGCCCATGCGCTCGTCCTCGGTCATGCCTTCCATCTCGCGCGGGTACTCCTTGCCCGGCCCTTGCGGCAGGCCGAGCGCAGCCGCACCTGTCAAGGTGAAGTCGGCGACATCCTCTTGAAGATGCAAGAGCGCGTGCGTCGAAACATGGGCGCCAAACGAGAAGGCAACGACATGAGCGCGGGCCTCTCGCGGTATGAGCGTCTTGAGGCCCAGAGCCAACATCGTGCCGCACGTGGCCGGAATTTGCGGCACAGGCGGCATGTCGCTGTCGCCGAGGCCGGGCATGTCGACGGCCCACACCTCGTAATGCCGCTTGAACTCCGGAATCTGCTTGATCCAGTGGGTCCAGGAGCCCGAACCGCCGTGGACGAGCACGAGGGGGCGGCCCTTGCCCCACCGGCGCCACACGAGATTGCCATCGCCACAGGGCGTCGTCACGATCTCGGCATCCCGGGCGATCTCGTCGACGATGGCCTGAGGCGAGCGTCCGCTGGTGAGCAGGTCGGCGATCGGGTCGTTTGGGGTCATGGATATCCGCTTTGCCAAGGGGTAGCTCGGGCATTATCGGAAGATCATGCTGGCAGGATCAAGAGGCCTGCCGCCCGACCGAGCCGATGCAAGCGCCTCGGCTCCCGCCGAACACACACGAGACAGGGCAAAAGCGCCATGAAACCGATCGAACCCGCCTCCGCGCCACCCGAGGCGAAAGCCGTGCTGGACGACATCATGGCGACGCGGGGCGTCAAGGACGTCAACAATTTCTGGAAGTACCTGGCGAACGAGCCCCGGATGCTCAAGCACACCTGGGAAAGCCTGAAGGCGATCATGGGCGACGGAGCGCTCGACCCACTCACCAAGGAGCTGATCTATGTGGCGGTGTCGGTGACGAACAACTGCGACTACTGCATGGCATCACATACTGCCGCGGCTCGCGCGAAGGGCGCCACGGAAGCTCAGATCAACGAGCTCTATGCCGTGGTAGCGCTGGCCAACATGACAAACCGGCTCGCCAACGCCTACAAGGTGCCTGTGGACGATGCGTTCAAATCAAATGACTGAGCTTGCGCCCGTGCCACGGGATGGCCCCGGATGGGGGCTAGATTGAGGATAAGTCTTCGGCCTTATTGACGACTGTCGCGCGGAGAAATCCGTGCTAACTCGTGGCAAAGGCCGGTGACGCAACCTCGACGAGCGGTCCAGGCAGACGGACAGCATGGCGGACAACAATCAAGCGATCGAATGGTATCTCGCCAGGGACGGCCAGCAGCATGGGCCGGTGACGGATGCCGAGCTCCGCAAGATCATCGAGCTCGGCTACCTGAAGCCGAGTGATCTCGTCTGGCGGCAAGGCATGGCGGAGTGGGGGCTGGCCGAGCAGGTGCTCGACCTCAAGGCTGCCTCGCCGCCGCCTCCATCGCCGCCCGCGCCGGAGCCGGTTGCGCCTGCGTCATACCCGCAGGCGCGCCGAGCTCCCACAGCGCCGGCACATGGGTCCGTGTCGCAGCCGCAGCTGCAGGCACAACCTTCGTATCCGCAGGGCGATCCGAGGCGTGGCCCGCAAGGCGGGCAAGGCTACGCGCAGCAATCGCAGCCTCGGCCGGCAGCAGCTCAATCGAGCCAGGCGCCCTATCAACGGGCCGATGGCGGAGCCGGATATCCGCAGCCGGGTCCGGGTGGACCGAGACGAGCCGACAGCGGCTTCGATAACCCGCGCGACCGTAGCGGGCCGCAGCCGTACGCCGGTCCGGGGGGCACCATTCCAAAGCCCGGCCTTGGCGGAAATGCACCGGATCGCCGGCCCCCGCCCTCAGACGATGACATCGACCAGCACGACGAGCCTGAAGGAAGCGGCTTCCCGTGGCGTACCGCGGCCGTGCTTGTCGTCCTGGCTGGGCTCGCCGCCGGCGGCTTCGCCCTCTACAGGACCGGGAAGCTCGACAGTCTGCCATTCCTCAGCGCGCCGTCGGCTCAGTCGAAAGTGCCGGTCGTCAACAGGCCGAACGCTCCCGCCAAGGAGACCGAGACGGCGAGCACGGCCACGCTCGTGCTCAGCGGCAACTCTCAGGCGATCGACCACGGACTGCAAGGCTCGCCGCTCTGGCAACGGCTGAAGCGGGACTTCCCAGACTGGTACAAGGAGAAGATCGAAGAGATCGCCCGGATGACGGGAGAGAGCAAAAGCGATCGTGAGATCAATGGGTTCATCGTACGTGCCGTGGTCGAGCTCAGGCGCCGACATTTCAACGACGCCCTGGCCGCCAGCCCCGAGCGACTGACCTCCATCGCGCAATCCTTCGTCGACAGCCTGGCGCGGCTGTCACGCGAGAGCACGGCACTCTGCTACGGCTTCATCTCGCAGGGCGAGGCCAGCCCCGCCATCGCCGACCTCAAGAAACCGGACCAGCGCGCGGCGCTCGACGCGCAGCTGGCTGCCATCTTCGATGCCGTGGCAGAAGGCCGGAAAGCGCCGGTGAAGCGTGAGGCGCCCCGGCGCGAGGATTACGACGCACTGTCGGGCGAGCTCGGCAAGCGCGGCTGGTCTGCGGCGGACCTGCAACTTTTTACCGATGCGCGGGCACTGTCGCGGGCGGCACCGGAAAAAGTCTGCCAGATGGTGCAGGACTGGTTCCAGGCTCAGCTTTCCGTCGAGGACGAGGCCGCGCGCGTGCGTCTGCTCGGTGAGGCTCTCAAACCTGTCGTTGCGGGCTAGCCGCGGCCGGTTTCACCCGCAATCTCGTCCATTCGCGTGGCAAGCGCGATGTCGCGGCTGGTCAGGCCGCCGGCATCATGTGTGCTCAAGACGACCTCGACGGTGCTCCAGACATTGCGCCACTCGGGGTGATGATCAAGCTTCTCGGCCACCAGCGCTACGCGCGCCATGAAGCCGAACGCCTCGCTGAAATCCTTGAAGCGGAACGTCTTTTGAATAGCGTCGCGGCCGGCAACCTCGGTCCAGCCGGTCAGCGCAGAGAGCGCCGCGCTGCGGTCCTGGTCGGTCAATCGGGATGCCATGGGTCCGTTCCTCATCGAGCTGGAAAGCGGCCCGAGGGGGCCGTTTCCGGAGAATTGGGGCGGAGCGAGGCCTGGCGCAAGTCACGCGGCCGACGGGTCGGCAAGCCGGTCAGCGCGTGCTGCTCTCGAGCCGCTTCCAGATTGCTTTCTCGCCAAGCGTCTCGACGAAGGCCGCGTGCGCGGCGAGGTCGTCGTCGGTGACGCGCGCCGGCAGTGGCTCGGGCCGGGCGGCCGCAGCGGTGCGCATCGATGTCCGCACAACCGGCCGGCTGCCGCGCATGGCCAGCTCGAGCGTCGTCTGGCGCTCACCCAGCAGCTCGATGTCAAACGACATCCGGAACTGCCCCCCTTGCGTCATGAAGAACTGCCCCCTCCGTCGGGTTCATGGTTGCGTTGGCGGGTTGTCCGCGCCGGTGACGGCGTGGAGGGAGGCGGAGCCGACCGGA
>JBFWQN010000467.1:0-4576 GCA_050249405.1 Hyphomicrobiaceae bacterium
GACCCGCCGACGATGCCATAGTCGAAAGTCATGTCGGGCCTCCGGTCGGCGCGGGAGGCTCCGCCTCAGCAGTCCCGGCAGAATTTGTCGTAGACCGCCTCGATGAAGCGGCGCGTCGTGTCGTCGGCGAGCCTGTAGTAGATCGCCCGGCCTTCCCGGCGGGTTTCGACGAGCCCCTCGTGACGCAGCCGGGCGAGCTGCTGCGAGACTGTGGCCTGATTGAGCGCCAACAATCCCTCGAGCTCCGTCACGGAGCGCTCGCGCTCCGAGAGCAGGCAGAGGATGACGAGCCGGTTCTCGTGCGCCAGCGCCTTCAGGAAATCGCTCGCCTTGCGAGCCTTGCGCATCAGCGACTGCAACTCGTCCGAAACCTCTCGTCCACTGGCGAGAGCCGCCTCGATCTCTTTCGCAATCGTTCCGCTCATGTCGCGCCTGCCAGTATCCGCCGAGCCCAGCCAATTCGGCAAAGCTAGTCGAGTGGCCGCATTTCGGCCAGCAACCCCATCAGAGCCGTCCGAGCCGGCTCGGTGCTCGTCGCGCGGGCGTCGCGCGGCATCTCCGGCACTGATCGGGAGAGCCGCGCGATCATCTCGCCGAGTAGCCCCCAGAAGAAGTCCGCCCCCGGATAGCCGGTTATCCGCCCGATCTCGGTGCCGGCGTCGACAAGCACGAACGTCGGCGTGACATTGACCGGCCCCGAGAGCCGCAGCCCCGACGAGCGGGCGCTCGAGATGTCGAGGCGCCGCAAGGGCGCGCGCCGCCCCTCGTCGGTTTTGGGATAGGCGACGCCAACCTCCTTGTCCCAGCGGCGGCACCAGGAGCAGCCGGCCTCCTCGAACATGACGAGCTCCGCCGCACGGGCGTTGCCAGGCAAGAGCGCAAGCAGGAGAACGCCGACCAGGGCGAAACTGGCCGACAGCGACCACGCGGACCGTGAAGTCTTCCACGCCATTCTACGGACCGCTCTGGTTGCCGTCGTCATCGCTCGTCTCCGCCCGCTACTTGTTGACCGGGCTCGCCGGATCGAACAGGTATGCGGTCAAGTCCTTCATATCTTTTTCGGACAGGAATTTGTTGTGCCCGAAACGCGGCATGTTCGAGCACGGCAAGACCGCCTGTGCATTGTAGATCTTGGCATAGGCCGCCTTCGCCTCGTCCGGAGCGAACTTGCGGATCTTGCCGTACTCGGTGAGCGACGGGCCCAGAGTGCCGTAGCTCAGCTCTTTGCGGTCGAGCTGATGGCAGGCATAGCAGTTGCCGCCTTTGAACGTATCGGGCTTGTCCGTGAACTGGCCGCCCGTGCCGCGCTGAGCGAGCTTCTCTCCTGCCTTCCAATCGCCCATCACATTGCCGTCGGCCGGCATCACAACATTCGCCTTCTCGCGCGCCTGCGCCTTCTCGAACTCCGCCTGCGGCAGATTGTTGCGATAGACCGAGCAGGTCTTTTGCGCCTCGTCCGGCTCGATGCGGGCTTGCCAGTCGGCGGGCGCCGACTTGAAGGTTTCCTTGATGTACTTGGCGACGACGGCCGGATCGGCTTTCGCCACCGGCTGAGCCGCAACCGACGTCGCAGTCGAGACGGTCGCCAGGACGGCGACCAGAAGACCCTTGATCCTCATGATGTCCTCCCGGTTCAGCGCTTGATCGACGGCACTTGCAGCTCGCCGCCTTCCGCATTCTTGTTGAGATACAGCGTCAACGCCGTAAGCCCGTCTGCGAGATAGTCGGGCTGCGGCCAGCGCATCTGCCGATAGCAGTCCCACAGCCGGTGCTGCATCGTGCGCAGCTGGCTCTGCGAGACGCGATAGGTCGGCCACGTCGCCATCGTCTCCTGCACGGTCTTGCCGGGCTTGGCGAGATTGGGCAGCCCCTGCAGGCGAATCCGCTTGCCCTCCTCGGCATGGCAGGTGGCGCAGGAGAAGTCCCATTGCCCGCCACGCTGGTAGAACATCGCCTCGCCGACGGCGTAGAGCTCCTTCTCCTTGGGATGCGACATCGCGAGGGCGATCTTCATCGCGCTCGACTTGTTGGCGATGAAGGCGACGAGATCCTCCATGTCCGACTGCACGCCGGGCCGGCTGAAGCGCCGCTTGATCACGTCCGCCGTGTCGAGACCCTGGATGCTCTCCATGCACCAGCGCAGCCGCTGCTCGAGATCCATGACCTTGTCTGTATCTGCGAAATAGCGCGGCAGCTTGGCGTAGGCCCCTTCGAGCTTGCCCGGCCCTTCGCCGAGATCGCACGTCTCGAGTGACACGTTCTTCGTCCCGCGCGCCGCTTTCCATAGCGTCTCGCCACGGTCGACGTTGAGGAAGCCCGGATTGGAGAACGGATCGGAGATCATGGCGCGATACCGCTCGATCTCTTTCTCCGCGTCGTCCTGCGCTTGCACCTGCATGGCGCCTGCCAGGATCATGAGACCCGCGGCCATCAGCAGGCCGAGGAGTTTGATTGGCCTCAAGGCTTCCTCCCTCGAAGGATGCCACTGCATCGTTCTCGCTGCGCAGTGGTCGGGGTTGACAACAGCTCAGTCATAATTCGCCGCGCAGGCCGGTTGCAAGATAATATCGACATATGCTAATCCCACTATGTATGGACACGAGGCGTCGGCAAGAGCGCCGGGTTTTGGCTCCGTTGCAGCCGACCGCACAGGAGGAACACGCGATGAGGCTCACGAACGGCGCGACGCGCCGCGCTTTCCTTGCGACAGCTGCCGGTGGCCTTGCCGCCGTTGTGCTCGCCCCCGCCGCAGCGCTCGCCGACGCCAAGATGGTCGCGGACGAGCTGAAGAAGCTGTTCGGCGACAAGGCGCTGAAGGAAGGCCGCATCAAGCTCGACTTGCCGTCCATCGCCGAGAACGGCCTCGTGGTGCCCCTCTCGTTCGAGGTGGAGAGCCCGATGACCGACGCCGACTATGTGAAGACGGTGCACTTCTTCGCTGAGGGCAACCCCAATCCCCTGGTTGCGGCGTTCTCGTTCACGCCCCTGATGCCCAAGGCCGCGGCCTCGATCCGCATCCGCCTCGCGCAGACCCAGAACATCGTCGCCGTCGCCGAGATGTCGAACGGTGACGTCTACACGGCCAAGAAAGAGGTGAAGGTGACGATCGGCGGCTGCGGCGGCTGAGCCCTCATTTCGCTTCTACCGGTCCCAACCAACACAGGCGCCCCATCGCGGCGCAGAGGTCGAGAACGATGGCCAACCCCACGCCCCGCATCCGCATGCCCTCCACCGCCAAGGCCGGTGAGGTGATCGAGGTCAAGACGCTCATCAGCCATGAGATGGAGAGCGGCCAGCGCAAGGATGCCGCCGGCAACGTGATTCCCCGCAAGATCATCAAGCAGTTCATCGCCACCTTCAACGGCAAGGAGCTGTTCCGCGCCGATTGGCACGCGGCGATCTCTGCCAACCCCTACCAGTCGTTTTTCGTGCGCGTGCCAGAGAGCGGCACGTTCGTCTTCCAGTGGATCGACGACGACGGCTCCATCTACAAGGCCGAGCAGAAAGTCACGGTGAGCTGAGACCTTCCGGGTGTGGCGCCATCGCAGAGTGGCGCCGCCCCGCCCGGTTGCTTCTGAAGGCGCGACGGCCGGCTGCGTCGGCCCCGAACACGGCGAGGAGTCGTTCCCGCCGATTGCCTGAGTGTGCCTCGAAGGGCTCATATGATGATCACGCGTCGCGATTTCCTGACGGCTGCCGCTGCTGCTGCCACCCTTGCTGGCACGGGTCTCGGCGGACTGGGTCGGCTGGCTGCCCAGCAGCGCCTCGAGGAGAAGGACCTTCTCGCTTTCGAGCCGCTCGGCAACGTGACGCTGGTGCACCTCACCGATATTCACGCCCAGCTCGTGCCCCTCCATTTCCGCGAGCCGTCGATCAACATCGGCGTGGGCTCGGCCAAAGGCCGTGTGCCGCATCTGACCGGCGAGGCTTTCCGCAAGCAATTCCGCATCGCCGACAAATCGGCCGAGGCCTTCGCGCTCACCTACGACGACTTCGCCAGCCTCGCCGCCAACTACGGCCGCATGGGCGGCCTCGACCGCATCGCCACTATCGTCAAGAGCATCCGCGCCGCGCGCGGGGCCAACATGCTGCTTCTCGACGGCGGCGACACCTGGACCAACAGCTGGACCTCGCTCAAGACCAACGGCCAGGACATGGTCGACGTCATGGCCACTCTGCGCCCCGACGCGATGACCGGACACTGGGAGTTCACGCTCGGCGACGCCCGCGTGAAAGAGCTTGCCGATAAGCTCGGCTTTCCCTTCCTCGCCCAGAACGTCCGCGACAGCGAGTTCGAGGATCGCGTTTTCCCTGCCCGCAAGATGTTCGACCGCGGTGGCGTGAAAGTCGCGGTGATCGGCCAGGCGTTCCCTTTCACGCCCATCGCCAACCCGCGCTGGATGATCCCCAAGTGGACGTTCGGCATCCGCGAGGCCGATCTGCAGAAAGAGGTGGATGACGCGCGCGCGGAGGGTGCCGGCCTCGTCGTGCTGCTCTCGCACAACGGTTTCGACGTCGACGTGAAGGTCGCCGAGGTCGTCAAGGGAATCGTCGTCATCCTCTCCGGCCACACTCA
>JBFWQN010000468.1:0-4553 GCA_050249405.1 Hyphomicrobiaceae bacterium
AAGAAGCCGTCGGCCATCTTCCTCGCGGTGGTTCCCGAGATCCACGTCGTCAACGCGACTCTCGTCAAGAAAAACGCGGCCGGTGACGACTGGGGTGCTGCCTGGCTGTCGAAGAATGGCGCCGGCTCGGGTGCCTACAAGCTCGACCAGTTCGATCCGGCGGTGGGTTTCGTGGCCAAGCGCTTCGCGGATCATTTCAAGGGCTGGGGACCGAAATACATCGACCATATCGAGTTTCGAGGTGTGAAGGACACCAATACACGGGTGCTCGGGCTGCTGAAGGGCGACTTCAACGGCATCGGCGGCTACCTCCAGACCGACCAGATCAAGAAGATCGAGGCGTCGGGCACCGCCAAGGTGCTGGAGGCCGAGTCGATGCGCGTGATGATGATGCAGTTCAACGTCACTCGCGGGCCGCTCTCCGACGTGCACGTGCGCCGCGCCCTCAACATGGCCTTCGACTACGATGGCTTCAACAAGAACATCCTCGGCGGGCTCGTCGAGCGCAACCCGACACCTTTGCCCAACACCATGTGGGGTAACCCAAAGGGGGTCAAAGGCTACTCCTACAACATCGACGAGGCCAAGGCGGAGCTCGCCAAGGCGCAGGCCAAGATCGATCGGCCGCTCGAGGTGCATTACCTCACCGGCTTCGCACAGAGCGAGCAGGCGGCCCAGCTCTACCAGAACGGCCTGCAGAAGATCGGAATCCAGTCGAAGGTCATAGGCACACCCTGGCCGACGATCGTCGAGCGGTTCCGCAAGCCGGAGACGACTCCGGATATCTCGATCTACTGGATCTCGACCTATTACGCCGACCCGCACAACTGGATCGGCGAGATGTTCCATTCGGCAAATGCCGGCACATTCAAGAACGCGCACCACTACAAGAACCCGCAAGTCGACGCCTTGCTGGACAAGGCCGTGCAATCGACCGATCAGGCGGAGCGCGAGAAGCTCTATGCGGAGGCCACTCGCGTAGTGGTCGAGGATGCCCCGGGACTGTGGATCTACAACACCAAGTGGTACGGCCCCTATTCGAAGAAGCTGCAGGGCATCGTGTTCTGCCCGATCGGCAATGCGCAGGAGATGCGCACCGCGTACTACGAGTAGTCGCGTCGAACTTGCCGCCTCCCGCTCCCAACGGCGCGGGAGGGTAGAGGTGCCCGCTCATGCGCATCCTTGCCCTCGTGGCCAAGCGCCTCTTGTGGTCCATTCCCACGGCCGCCGGTCTCATTGCCGTCGTGTTTTTCATCTCACGCGTGATCCCCGCCGATCCGGCGGCGCTGCTGGCCGGTGAGACGGCCAGCCGGGAGGCGATCGACGCGCTGCGCACGAGGCTCGGCCTCGACCGGCCGCTGCTCGTCCAGCTCCTCGATTACTATCGCAACCTCCTGCAGGGGGATCTCGGCAACAGCCTCTTCACCACCCGGCCGGTGGCAGCCGATCTGCTTGCTCGCCTGCCAGCCACGATCGAGCTCACGCTCGCGGCCATGCTTCTGGCTGTCGTGCTCGGCATTCCCCTCGGCGTCGTTTCGGCCACGCATCGCAACTCGCTGCTCGATCATGGGCTGCGCATCCTGACGGTCGCCGGTCTGGCGGTGGCGAGCTTCTGGCTTGCGCTCATCCTGCAACTCGTGTTCGCCATGGATCTCGGCTGGCTGCCCCTGCAGGGGCGGATCTCGGGCTTTCCGCCCCGGCCGATCACCGGCTTCATGACCATCGATGCGCTGATCTCGGGCCGTCCGGAGCAGCTCGGCAGCGCGCTGGCGCATCTTGCCCTGCCGGCGATCACGCTCGCCGTGCCGGCGCTCGCGACCGTCGTGCGGTTCACGCGAGCCGGCGTCCTCGACACACTCGGCAAGCCGTTCGTGGATTATCAGGAAGCCATCGGCATTCCGCGATCGCTGATCGTCTGGCGGTATGTGCTGCGCAATGCCCTGACGTCGACGATAACCCAGATCGGGCTGCTGTTCGGCATTCTGCTGGCGGGCGCCGTGGTGGTCGAGACCGTTTTCCAATGGCCCGGTATCGGCACCTATGCCTTCGAGGCGATCCTGCAGTCCGATTATGCAGCGGTCATGGGATTTACCGTCTATGCCGGAGGCATTTTCATGATCGCGAACCTCCTCGTCGACGTGGCGCATGCCGCAGTCGATCCGCGGGGAGGCCGCTCATGAATGGTCTGGCACAAGCCCTCCGCCTGCTCGCCCGCGACCGCTCGGCGCTCATGGGTCTCGTCCTCGTCATGCTGGTGGTGCTGGCCGCGATCCTGGCACCACTGATCTCCACGCACCCCGAGGCGGTGTGGGACATGAACCCGGTGAACCGCCTGAAGCCACCCGGCTCCGACTGGCTGCTCGGCACCGATCGCATGGGGGCCGACATCTACAGCCGTGTCATCTACGGGGCGCGCATCACGCTGCTGATCTCGCTGGTTGCGGTCGGCGCGTCGCTGCTGATCGGGGTGCCGATCGGCCTTTGGGCCGGCTGGAGCGAGCTATGGATCGGCGAGGCGCTGATGCGCGTGTCGGACATCTTTCTGGCGGTGCCGCAAATCGTGCTCGCCATCGCCATCGCACAGACGCTCGGCCCCTCGATCCAGAACGTGATCCTGTCGCTTTCCATTACCTACTGGCCGTGGTTTGCGCGCCTGGTCTATGCAGAGGTGAGGGCGCTCAAGCACGAGACATTCATCGAGGCGGCCATCGCGCTCGGCGTGCCGGGCTGGCGGATCGTGCTGCAACACGTCTTGCCGAACGTTGCTTCGCCGATCATCGTGCGCGCCTCGATCGGCATGGGCTTCACCATTCTCACCGCGGCCTCGCTCGGCTTCCTGGGGCTCGGGGCGCCCCCGCCTGCTCCCGAATGGGGGCGCATGATCGCGGAATCGCGCGAGTTCCTTCCCGAGGCGTGGTGGTATGCGCTCGCGCCCGGCCTCGCGATCTTCATCGTTGTCATGGGGTTCAATCTGCTCGGCGACGGGCTGCGCGACATCCTCGATCCGCGGCTCAGGCGCTCGCATGACCGCTAACCGGCTGCTCGAGGTGTCGGGATTGCGGCTCGGCTACGCGACGGGACGCGGGCCTGCGCAGGTGCTCGACGGCGTCAACCTGTCGATCGATCGCGGCCGCATCATGGGCCTGGTCGGCGAATCCGGTTGCGGCAAGACGACCTTGGCCCGGGCCATGCTGGGCATCCTTTCCGCCAACTCATACATCGAGGCAGGCAGCATCCACTTCGACGGTCTCGATATCCTCAATATGGATCGCCGCCGCTTCCAGCGCGAGATCAAGGGGCGGCGAATTGCCTTCATCCCGCAGGACCCCTACGGCGCCTTCAACCCGCTCTTTCGCATCGGCGACCAGATCATGGAGCTGATGAAGTGGAAGTCGCCGCGGCGACAGCCCGACGAGCGGGGGCTCGGCCCGTTGCTGACCCGCTACCCGAGAGGCAGACGCAAGGCCGACCGCGATGCCGCGCTACGCTGCCTGGAGGAGGTGCAGATCCCCGACCCGGAGCAGGCCTTCACGAAATTGCCAGAGCAGCTCTCGGGTGGCCAGCGGCAGCGCGTGATGATCGCGATGGCGCTCATGACCGAGCCCGACCTCATCATCGCCGACGAGCCGACGACTGCTCTCGACGTGACCATCCAGGCCCAGATTCTGAAGCTCATCAAATCGCTCGCCGCCACGCACGGCGTCTCGGTGCTGCTCACCACCCACGACCTCGGCACGGCCTACGAGATCTGCCAGGACATCACGGTCATGTACGCCGGCCAGGAGGTCGAGATGGCTCCGGTCGACTCCTTCTTCACGAGTCCGCGGCATCCCTACACCGTGCGTCTTCTCGAGAGCCTGCCGGCGCCAGGGCGCGAGATCCGCGAGATCGGCGGCGAGATCCCGAGCCTGGTCGCGCCTCCGAGCGGTTGTCGCTTCCATCCGAGATGCACGCGCGCGCAAGCGGAATGCGTCGCCACGCGACCGCCCCCCGAGGGCCGGCGCCACACGGTCCGCTGCTATCATCCCTGGCCCGCGGGGGAGGTTTCGGGATGAGTGACCGGGAGCCGCTTCTGGAGGTGCGCGATTTGCGCCGGCATTTCCCCGTTCGCAATGCCTTCGGCGTAACGACCGGCGCAATCAAGGCGCTCGACGATGTGACGCTCGCCATGTCCCCGGGCGAGACTCTCGGGATCGTCGGCGAGTCGGGTTGCGGCAAGACCACGCTCGGCAAGACGCTGGCCGGCATCCACAAGCCGGACGCGGGACAGATCGTGTTCGACGGCGCCGACATTTCGCGGCTGCGCGGCGCGGCGCGCGGCAGCATCACTCAGCGGCTGCAATACATTCACCAGGATCCCGGCAATGCGCTCGATCCGCGTTGGAAGATCGGCCGGTCTCTCGACGAGCCGCTGGCGATCCATCCGAAACGATCGCGAAGCGAGAGAGACAGGCGCGTCCGGGACATTCTCGCAGCCGTCGGGCTGCCTCCGGGGCATCTCGATCTCTATCCGCACGAAATCTCGGGAGGCCAGCAGCGCCGCGTCGGCTTGG
>JBFWQN010000469.1:0-4550 GCA_050249405.1 Hyphomicrobiaceae bacterium
AGGATCTCCACCATGCGCGGGTAGGCGGTCATGAACAGGTTGCGCGTCGACTCGATGGTGACCGGCTCCGGGCACATGACGCCCCATTGGTCGAGCTGCGCGTCGGCCTCCGCCGCGCGCATGGCGGCCTTCATGAGCGTGGTGGTGAGCATCAGCTCGCCGATCATGGCCTCGGTCTGCGGCAGGTGGCCGTTGCCGAGCGTCTCGGTCATGAGCAGGGCGAGGCCCAGCACGAGCTCGCACTTGGCGAGGTTCTTGGCCGCGCCCTGGTGCGAGGAGTGCGCCGAATAATTGGTCGCGAGCCCGACGCCGTTGAGAAGGCCCACGTCGCCAAGGATGAAAACCCGCTCCCAGGGCACCAGCACGTCGTCGAAGAAGACGATGCAGTCCATCTCCTCGAAGCGGGACGACAGCGGCTGATCGAAGGTCGATCGCCCGTGGTCGAAGCTATCGCGACAAAGGAACTTGAGGCCCGACGTGGAGCACGGGATCGAGAACGAGAGCGCGTAAGGGCTCGAGCCGTCGGCGTACTGGCCGAGGCGCGGCGTGTAGACCGCGATCTCGTCGGCGAAGGGACCGAGGGTGGCCAGCACGCGCGCGCCTTTCACGACGATGCCGGCGTCCGTCTCACGCACCACGCCGAGCGCGGTGCCTTCCTCGAGCTTGTAGAGGCCGGTGATGCTGCGGCTGCGCTGCAGATTCACCAGCGCGTGCGTGAGGACGAGGTCGTTCTCGCGAATGTGCTCGTAGTAGCGCCGGATGTTCCCGCCGAACTCGGGCCGCCCCTTGGCGAAGTAGCTGGCGGCGGCGGCCCAAGCCGCAAACGTGACGTTCATGAAGTCCGGCGACCGGCCCATCATGCCGCAAGTGGCCCTCGCCCATGTCAACATCATCTCGCGGCGCCTGACGAGATCGTCGCGGGTGCGCGGCACGATGAAGGAAAGTCCGACAGGATCACCGGTGGTCGGCGACGCGTAGGTCATGCGCGAGCGCAGCGCCGGGTCGTGCTGCATATCGTAGAGCGCGGCGATGGCGCGAGCGCCGCCCGCTAGGCCTGGATGCGTGGTGACGTCACGCACGCGCTCGCCACCAAGCCAGATCTCGCGACCCTGGCTCCGAAGCCCGTCCAGATATTGTCGGCCCGTGCGTGCCGGCATAGCAGTGCTCCTCGTCGCCGTAGGCGTGCGCGCCGGATTATCGGCAGCCGGGCATGCATCCTCAAGTACCTGTCTTTCGCCCCCCGTGCCCGGAGGCGCCGCGCGGCAGGCCTGCCGATGCGGGGCCGCAGCACGAATCGCACCCGCTCGTGGCTGTCGGCCCTTGTCTTGCCGCCTCCTTGTGCCTAGCTTCGCTCAGCCCCACACCTGCCTGACGATGCGGGGGCGCTGGCCCATGACAGAAAAGTTGACCGGAATCCAAAAGCTCAACGAGCGCTCGCGCGAGATTTTCCGGCAGATCGTAGAATCGTACCTGTCGACCGGCGAGCCGGTCGGCTCGCGCAACTTGTCACGCAGCCTGCCGATCGCGCTGTCGCCGGCCTCGGTCCGCAACGTGATGTCGGATCTCGAGCAGCTGGGATTGATCTACGCGCCACACACCTCGGCTGGGCGCCTGCCCACGCAAACCGGGCTTCGCCTGTTCGTCGATGGCCTCCTCGAGATCGGAAATCTTACCGAGGAGGAGCGCCGCCAGATCGACATCCAGCTCGCCACCGCCCGGCGCCGCCGCTCGATGGACCAGATGCTCGAGGAGGCCGGCGAGATGATCTCGGGCCTCTCGCATTGCGCCGGCCTCGTCCTGACCGAGAAGCAGGACATGCGGCTGAAGCATATCGAGTTCGTCGCGCTCGAGCCCGGCAAGGCCCTGGTCGTGCTCGTCGGCGAGGACCAAGGCGTCGAGAATCGGATCATCCAGGTGCCGCGCGGCCTGCCGCCCTCCGCACTGACGGAGGCGGCCAACTATCTCAATCATCATGTGCGAGGCCTGACCGTCAGCGATGCGAGGGCGCACATCGAGGGCGAGCTCGCCAAGGCCAAGGCCGAGCTCGATCAGCTGACGAAAAAGGTGGTGGAGGCGGGTCTCGCCACCTGGGCGGGAAGCCAGGGCGAGCGCCGCAATCTCCTGGTTCGCGGCCAGGGCAACCTGCTCAAGGATCTGGGCGCGATGGAGGACCTGGAGCGCATCCGCCAGCTGTTCGACGATCTCGAATCGAAGAAGGAGCTCGCCCACCTCCTCGGGCTCGCCGAGAAGAGCGATGGCGTATCGATCTTCATCGGATCCGAGAACAAGATGTTCTCGCTCTCGGGCTCCTCGCTGATCGTCGCGCCCTTCCGCGACGATGCGACCAAGGTGATCGGTGTGCTGGGCGTCATCGGACCGACCAGGATCAATTACGCGCGCATCATTCCCATGGTGGACTACACCGCACGCCTGGTCGGCAAAGCGCTGACTTGATTTTTCCGCGTTGCCGTATGACATGCGGGCCCGACGAGGGGTCCGCCCCGGCTGCGCTGCAACAGCGCATGGACCGGGTTCGCAGGAATTCGCGAGCGAGAGGCCAATGACAAGCGAGAAGAAACCCGAGGACGGAGCTTCCGCCGAGACAGCCGCCACGGAGGCAGCGCCTCAGGCCGGGCAGAACGAGGGCGTGCAGGCGCAAGCGCAGCCGGCGGAAGGCGCGGGCGAGGCCGGCCAACCCGCCGCAATCGCGGAGCTGGCGCGCCTGAGAGCCGAGGCCGGCGAGCTCAAGGACCGGCTGCTCAGGGCGCACGCCGAGATGGACAATGTCCGCAAGCGGCTCGAGCGCGAGAAAGCGGACGCCAGCAAGTTCGCCATCTCGAAGTTCGCCCGCGACGTCGTCGGTATCGGCGACAACGTGCAGCGGGCGATCGATGCCGTACCCCATCGGCTGGCCGAGCAGGATCCGGCGCTGAAGAGCTTCGTCGAAGGCGTGACGATGATCGAGCGCGAGCTGCTGTCCGTTCTCGGCCGTCATGGCATCAAGCGGCTCGATCCCAAGGGCGAGCCTTTCAATCCGCACCAGCATCAAGCCGTCGTCGAGGTGCCGTCGGCGGACATGCCCGCCGGCACGGTGACGCAGGTGTTCCAGGCCGGCTACCTGATCGAGGAGCGTGTCCTGCGCCCGGCCATGGTGGCGGTCTCGAAGGGCGGGCCAAAGGCGCAGCCGCCGGCGGAGGCGGTCACGTCGCCGAGCGCGGACGGCACGTCCGAGCCGCGCGCATCTGGCGAGCATGGCTCGACGAGCTGACGCCACTCGCTCCGGGCCGGACCGAGCCTCGCACCGGTCTCCCGGCTGCGAGGCGCGGGGAATGCGAAACGTCCCCCCGGGTCGAAACGGGGCCTGGAAAACACCCGTCCACAGAGCGACTGAACCCGACATTGCCTGGAAAATCGCGGTAACGTTCTGTTCAGTATGTCTTTTAGGGTAAGATTTAATTTCCTCCTCTAGCTTCGGTTCACGACCCGGCCATTCGAAGAACAAGAGCCGGGCATGGCGTCAGACAGAACCGAAGGCAGGACACATGACGGTTGCGTTGGATCTCGGGCGCGTGCGCGCGCCGGCCAAGGACGAGACGTTTCGCAGCGACTATCTGCAAGCGCTGCGTTTGATCGAGCGGCTTCACCGGCTGCTCCTCGATGTCATCAAGGACGAGTTCGACCGCATCGGCGGAGCCGAGCTCAATAGCGTGCAGGCGCTGCTGCTCTACAACATCGGCGAGAGCGAGCTCACCGCCGGCGAGCTCAAGACCCGAGGCTATTACCTCGGCTCCAACGTATCCTATAACCTGAAGAAGCTCGTCGACATGGGCTATCTTCACTACAAGCGCTCAGAGGTGGATCGCCGCTCGGTGCGCGTGAGCCTGACCCAAAAGGGCATGGACGCGTGCGACGTGGTCAGCGCCCTCTACCAGCGCCAGCTGGGCTCGATCGAGGCCGTCGGCGAGGTCAACCGCGGCGACGTGCAAGACCTGAACAAGACGCTCGTGCGTCTGGAGCGCTTCTGGTCGGATCAAATCCGCTACCGCCTGTGACGGGGCGCGGGGCCGGGGGGCCCCGGGGGAACGTGGCGTGTCGTGAGAGGGGGCTCCAGGCCCCCTTTTTCGCGTTGGTCCCTCGCCTCGATGAGAGGGCGACCCAATAGGGAGCCTCCTTCTCAGGAGCTCAACTCGTCGGTCCGTCGAGCTTGCGCGTCAGGCTCTCGAATTCCTTGCGCAGCTCCTCATTGCGAAAGATCTGCTCGAACGTCGGGGCCTCGAGCTTCTGGATCGCCTCGAACGAGGTCGACGAATCCTTCATCAGCTGCCGAAGCTGATAGCTCGCCTCGACCGTCTCGTAGGTGTTGTCGGCGATCTTGAGGTCGTGCGCGGCTCGGCGCCGGGCGCGTGCCACCTGCTCGCGCTGCTGCATCAGATAGCGCCGGTAGCCGCGGGCGGCCTCGTCGGCAAGCTTCTGGCTTTCCCGGTTGGCCTCCAGCGCGCGCCGCTGATCCGGGCGGTTCTCGGCACGCAGCAGCTAGATCGGAAGAGCGT
>JBFWQN010000470.1:0-4548 GCA_050249405.1 Hyphomicrobiaceae bacterium
GGCTGCGCGAAAGGCTGCGAAGGTTTCCTTGGTCGGATCGACATGGCCGGTCATGGGGCGTGCCTTTCGCGAGGCAGAGAGAGGCCTGGACTATGCCCTCGACCAGCATCGGCCGGCAACGCCGTGTGATGCGGCCCAGGGCGCCACACACCCTTGACCCCTCCTCCGGGCCCGGACAACTATCGGCCGCTCACCCGATCGAGGCCCGACATGCAGGACGCTCCCGAAAGCGCGCTCAAGCCCGCAGAGATGCGAGACCTCCGCCGGCTTGCCGGCATCATGGTGCCCGCCTCCGACGAGCATGGCGTCCCTGGAGCCGACGACGAGGCGATTTTCACCGACATCGTGCGCTCCCTCGGGCGCGACCGCGATGCCGTGCGCAAGGCGCTCGCCATGCTGGGCGAGATTGCGGATGACCGCTTCTCCGACCTCGACGCGTCGAGAGCCGAGGCGATGGCCATGACGCTGCTCGGGCGCCGCGACCCGGCGGTGACCGCGCTCGGGCGTGCCGTGCTGCAGTGCTACTACCGCGACGACCGCGTCGTCCGCGCGCTCGGCCTCGAGCCCCGCGCACCATTTCCGAAAGGCCACACGCTCGAGCCCGGCGACTGGTCGCTGCTCGAGCGGGTGAAGGTGCGCCCCCGCATGTGGCGCGACGTCGACGGCAAGGGGGCCTGACATGACGACCGACACGAGCGTGCCTCGCCCCAACGACGACATCGTCGACGTGCTGATCATCGGCTCGGGTGCCTCCGGCGCCGCCGTCGCCTGGAGCCTCGCCGACACGCGGATGAAGATCCTCTGCCTCGAGCAGGGCGACTGGATCAAGCCTACGGACTTCCCGACCAACGGCCGCGACTGGGAGGCCCGCCGCTTCGCCGACTTCGACATCAGCCCCAACCGGCGCGCGCGAGAGACCGACTATCCGGTCAACGACGACAATTCGCCGATGAAGGTGGCCAACTTCAACGGCGTCGGCGGCGGCACCATCCTCTACACGGCGCATTTCCCGCGGATGCACCCGTCGGACTTCAAGGTGCGCACGCTCGACGGCGTCGCCGACGACTGGCCGGTGGACTACTGGGCACTCGAGCCGTGGTTCGCCGAGAACGACCGCATGATGGGCGTCGCGGGCCTCGCCGGCGATCCGTCCTATCCGCCACACCAGCCGACCATGCCCCCCGTGCCGCTCGGGCGAACCGGTACGCGCTACGCCAGGGCCATGAACAAGCTCGGCTGGCACTGGTGGCCGTCCGACATCTCCATCGCGACCACCGAGTACGAGGGCCGCGCCAAGTGCATCAACCTCGGCCATTGCACGCCCGGCTGCGCGCAAGGGGCGAAAGCCAGCGTCGACATCACGTACTGGCCGCAAGCGCTGCGCGCGGGCGTGGAGCTCAGGAGCCGCTGCCGCGTCCGCGAGATCGTCACCAACGAGCATGGAATGGCGTCGGGCGTCGTCTACTACGACCCGAAGGGGGTCGAGCGGTTCCAGCCGGCGGAGGTTGTGATCCTCGCGGCCAACGGCATCGGCACGCCTCGGCTGCTCTTGAACTCGAAATCCGGGCGCTTTCCGAACGGTCTCGCAAACAGGTCGGACCAGGTCGGCCGCAACCTGATGGTGCACCCCTGGCCGCAGGTCTACGGCTATATCGACGAGCGGCTCGACGGCGACCGGGCGCCGATGACCGTCATGTGGTCGAAGGAGTTCTACGAGACCGACCGCTCGCGCGGCTTCGTGCGTGGCTACACGTTGCAGTTCGCGCGCGGCACCGGCCCGGTCAACGAGGCGGTGACCAGCGTCGGGCTCGGCCGCCTGCCCTGGGGCCGGGACCATCACCGGGCCTACCGCGATCTTCTCTACAAGGGCCTCAGGATCGGCGTCGCGTGCGAGGATCTGCCCGAGGCGCACAACCGCGTGACGCTCGACCCGGTGCTGAAGGACAGCCACGGCATTCCAGCTCCCCGCATCGACTACACGATCAGCGAGAATACCCGGCGGATGATGGAGCACGGCATCGCGCGCGCAACGGACATTCTCGAGGCTGCCGGCGCTCGCGACATCGCCCCGAACAACGTGCTGAACAGCCCTGGCCACCTGCTCGGGACCGCCCGCATGGGCACCGATCCCGAGCGCTCCGTGGTCAACGAGTGGGGCCGCGCCCACGACGTGAGGAACCTGTTCATCGTCGATGGCAGCCTCTGGGTGACGTCGGGCGGCGTCAATCCGACATCAACGATCCAGGCGCTCGCACTCTACATCGCCGACACGATCAAGAAGCGCGCGGCCGATTTGTTCGACTGAGCGCGCTGGAGCGCGCCTGAAGCGTTGCGATGTCTCCGACGACCTATCGGGAGGGCCGGGTCTTTCGCCGACGCTACTCCCCGCTCCGAGTATTGATCTCGACGACCTTGAAGTCGGAGCGTGCGCGCGCGACCGCCCCCTCCGGCCGATCCGTCGTTACGTAGTTGCCGAGCACCAGCACATCCATTTGGGTGCGCAAGAAGCACGAGATCGCTTCTTCCGGGCGCGCAACAATCGGCTCCTGCTTATTGAAGCTCGTATTGAGCAGAATAGGTATGCCGGTGAGGGACGCGAAGCGGGAAATCAGAGCGTAATAGCGGGGGTTGGCGCTTTCGGCAACGGTTTGGACGCGGGCTGTGCCGTCCACATGGACGGCAGCCGGAATTTTCCCGGCAACGCCGGGCCGCACGCGGGGAGCAATGGTCATGAAGGGATCGGGCTGCTCGATCTCGAAGAACTCGGACGCCCGGTCGAGCAGCACGGAAGGCGCGAACGGCCGGAATGGCTCCCTGAATTTGACGCGCGCGTTGATGACATCGCGGACGCCGAGTGTGATCGGCGAGGCGAGAATGGATCGGTTCCCAAGGGCTCTCGGGCCGATCTCGTAGCGACCCTGGAACCAGCCGACGATGCTGCCGCCGGCAAGAGCCGTCGCAGTGCGGTCGATCAGTGCGTCGTCGTCGAGGCGCTCGTAGCTCATGCCGACCGCCGCGAGCGCCGCCTCGATCTGCGCGTCACTGTAGGCTTGGCCGAAATAGGCGTGATCCATCACGGTGCGCCGGGCCGCGCCGAGCGTCTGGTGATAATGGTAGAGGGCCGACCCCAGCGGTGCTCCCGTATCCGAGGCGCAGGGGGGCACCCAGATGCGCTCGAAACCCGATTCGCGCAGCAGCCGCGCGTTCGCCACGCAATTCAAGGCCACGCCGCCGACGAAGCAGAGATTGGCCGACGGATGCTTGCGCCGCGCGGCCTTGGCAACGTGAAGGATCACGTCCTCGGAGATGGCCTGAAGCGCATACGCCAGGTCTTTATGATGCTGCGTCAGCTCATCTCCGCGCCGGCGCGGTGGACCGAACGCATCGAGGAATTTCTTCTCGAACGGCCGGATCATGCCGTAACGATCGTAGCTGAAATAGCTCATGTCGAACGTGAAACGACCATCGGGCTCGAGCCGCACGACCTGGCGCAATCGGTCCGTGAGGCGGTCGCTACCCAGCGCGGCCAGCGCCATCACGGTCCCCTCCTCGAAGACCTCGAACCCGAGATGGCGCGTGATCAACGTATAGATCATGCCGAGACTGTCGAAGAACGAACCCTGCCAGTGCCGCTCGATCCGCCCGCCCGCGCCAGTATAGATGCTGGTTGCGGTCTCATCGCCGAAGCCATCCATGACGATGATCGTGGCCTCGTCGAACGGCGAGACGAAGAACATGGCCGCGTGGGCATCATGGTGGGCGACGCCGACGATGCTCTGCCGAGGTTGTCTCGGAAAATAGCGGTTGAGGCCGAACCGCACGCACTGCTTCATGACCACGACCGCACCATCCTGCGACGAGTGCGCGCTGTCACGGATGAGATTGAGGCTCGCGGGCAGCCCGGCGAGAACGGCCCTGGCGAACGTGCGGCGCAATCGTTGCTGGTCCCACGGCAGCGTGATCACGTCGATGTCGGCGAGCCCAGCTCCGTCCTCACCGAGGATGGCTGCGATCGAGTGGCGCGGAAACCACATCGTGTGCTTCTCGCGGGAATGCCGCTCTTCCTCGAGCACCGAGACAATGGCCCCGTCCTCCAGGAGAGCGGCACCGGTATCGTGGGTCAGCGTCACGAGGCCGAGAATGCGCATGTTTCCCCTTCCCGGACTTCAGCCGAATCCGATGCCAGGAGCATGAAGCATAGACGCCACTCGACGCGCAGGCGCTCGCGTCGCATGCGTTAGTTAAAGCTCCGGACCGTCCCGGCCGCACCCGGTCGTCCGCAGATCGCTCGCCCTTCATGCGCCATCGGGTCGACTGTGCAGCGGCGCAGGAGGTTGACACACTCCGGGGCCGTCAGCGGCACCTCACGCTGTCCTTGGGCGATCGCCGCATCCACATTCGAGAACGCCCGCGAATGATGGCTGTCAAACGACATCCGGAACTGCCCCCCTTGCGTCATGAAGAACTGCCCCCTCCGTCGGGTTCATGGTTGCGTTGGCGGGTTGTCCGCGCCGGTGACGGCGTGGAGGGAGGCGGAGCCGACCGGAG
>JBFWQN010000471.1:0-4524 GCA_050249405.1 Hyphomicrobiaceae bacterium
TCCGATCTAGTGCCATAGGGTATATTCTGGGACTGCTGGCTGATGGCCGAATTGGCATTCGACAGCACGGGTTGCGTCAAGTTCGACTGGAAGATTCGGATGCCCGGCGGCGTGATCTGCGACGGCCGCACGAGTGCCGACTGGAAGCACTTGGCTTCCTCGACCTCGATATGATCACCCTCGATCAAGGCGATGTCATCGACGGGCGCGCCGGTGATCGCGCCGCGCCAATCCAGGGGCAGGACCCGTCCGTCGCGAACGAGCTTGACGCGCGAAAGGTCCGCGTCCGGCCGTACTCCTCCCCCAGCGCGCAATGCGGCAGCCACGAAGCGATCGCCGGGAAAGTCGCCGGACTTGTTCAACACTTTCTCGGACTTGTCGGAATCTTTCACCCCGCCGATGACGACCCGGCCAGGATAGAATACGGCCCCCGCGATCGTGATGTTGATGGCGGCATATTGCACCGGCCGCACGCTGACCTGGAAATCCTGGTCTCGGAACATGCGGTTCTTGACCAGCGCCGACTGTATATGCTGCGTCAGGGCTGTGTTGGTCAGCCCGACAGCCGCGACGGTCGTCCCGAAAGGGAGGATCACCAGACCATCGGCGTTGATCACGTAGTCGCCCGAGAATTCCGGAGACCCGGGCACCAGGATGTTCAGTCTGTCTCCTGGCGAATAGCGCACCGGTGCGCGTACCAGTCCTCCGGGCAAGCGCCGTCGTCCCGAGGCCGGCATCAGGAAGTTCGCCGTACCGGCAGGGGGGCATTCCGTTTCCGAGAAGCTCAAGTTGCGGCGCTGACCGGCAGCTTTCTCCGGGCCGAAAAATCCCGCATTGAAGTTGTCTGGCGGATCGAGCCGAGCGCATCCGGCCAGCAGTCCAGTGAGAAGCATCGCGAGCGCCATCGACCCGATTGTGCGGGCGGCGCCCCATCGCCACACGCATGCGATGCGTGGGCGGGCTCTTTCCCGAGCGGAAGCGATGCGCCAGCAACCCATTTGTGGACCGAACACTTCCTGCCCTGATGACGTGGCGTCACAACACCCTCGCGGTATCCGAACCGCTCGCCTGATTCCGCAGGAGCAGCAATACCCGCATACCGGGTTTCTGTGGACGGCCTGTTAAGCTTGGACCGCTAGTGTCGCGCGGGGCTCTGCGAGGTCGGTAGCTCCAGCGTGGGCGTGCCGGGCTCAGAGGCTGCATGGCGTTCCGATGACAGTGCATCTCCTATCGCGCGTGAGCAGGGACGCCCGGGTCCTCCTCGCCATGATCGCCATCGTGCTCCTCGCCGTATGGCTGATTGTCGCCGTGGTCATCACGGAAATAGAAAAGACGCTGAGACTCGATAACGAGCGGGAAGCGGATGCCCTGCAGGACGTGGTCAGCGAGCAGGTGCTCCGGGCAGTGACTGCCGTCGACGGTACGCTCCGTTTCGTCACGTACGAGGTGATGAACAACCGACGACCCGACCACATAGCCGGGCTGATCAAGGACGGCGTGATCAACATGGACACCCTCGTCCTGCTGGGCGAGGCAGATGCCAAGGGGATGCTTCGCCAAACCGACAAGGGGGAGACGCGCGAGCCCATCGATCTGTCTGACCGGGAGCATATTCGCGTTCATCTGGACGGTAAGGTCGAAGGACTGTTCGTCGGCCGTCCGGTCAAAGGTCGGGCGTCCGGCAAGTGGTCTATCCAGCTGACCCGGGCCATGCGGGGCGCCGACGGCAAGGTTTCGGGGGTCATCGTCGCCTCGATGGACCCCAACTACTTTGCGACGTTCTGGCAAGGCTCACATTACTCGAAGGACTATCGCCTCGAGCTGATCGGCCTGGACGGTGTCGTGCGGGCGACCAGCATCGACACCGACGATACGCTCGCTGTCGGTACGACCCGTGACGCAATTGCCGCGCGCGCAGCCACCGAGCCGGTCGGCGTGCTCAGGACAACCGCACCTGATCGTTCGTCGTCGACGACCCATAGCTACAGGCGCATCGTCGGCATTCCGCTCGTCCTCGTTGTTTCCTACGAACCCTCGCGGATCAACGCCGGCATCGCGCCCATCAGAGCGCAGTACCTGCTTCTTGGTGGCGTTGCCTCCCTCGCCCTGTTGATCTTCGGCATCATCCTGATACGACGGAGCAGCGAGCTCAGCGCGCAGCGCCGCGAAGCAGAGCTTGCACGCAATCGCCTTCGCGAGGCCATAGACGCGATCGCGGACGGATTTGCATTGTTCGATGCTGACGATCGGCTGGTGATTTTCAACTCGGCCTATCAGAAGATTTATGCAACGAGCCGCGATCTCATTCGCGAGGGTACGACTTTTTCCGATATCCTCCGCACCGGCGCCGAGCGAGGCCAGTATCCGCAAGCGATCGGTCGGATCGACGAATGGATTGCAGAGCGGCTCGCCGCCCACCGCAATCCGACCGGTCCCTTCGAGCAGCTGACCGATGATGGCCGCTGGCTCAGGATCGACGAGCGCCGGACGAATGATGGTGGCATTGTCGGCATTCGCGCGGATATCACCGTCATCAAGGACCGCGAGATCAACCTCGAGACCCAGACAGCCCTCTTGACCGCTACATTCGACCACATGAGCGAGGGTCTTTCGATCGTTGATGCCGACGGATGTCTTGTCGCCTTCAATCCGAAACTGGCCGAGCTCCTCAATATTCCCGAGGAGGCCACCGTCAGAGGCACGCGATTTACGGAGATGCTCGCGATTTTCGGGCAGAACACTCACGTCGTCGCAACTGGACTGAACAGAGACGCCGAGAAGGCATTTGTCGAGAGCACGGCCAAGCCAGGCGAAGCCGTCGAGTGGCTGGCTCCGAAGGGCCGCATCATCGAGTTGCGCTCGAGCCGTTTGCCCGATGGCGGAGTTGTCACGGTTTACAACGACGTGTCCGACATCAAGCTCAGCGCGCAGCGGATCAAGGCGAGCGAGGCGGTAAAATCGGCGATCATTTCCTCGTCGATCGACGCGATCATCATCGCAGACGAGACCGGCGTAATTCGCGAATTCAATCGCTCCGCCGAGACCATGTTCGGCTTGCCGGCGGGGGAGGCGGTCGGCAAGCCGATAGCCGATGTGGTGATTCCGCCGGACTTGCGAAAACGCCACGACGACGGCTTCAAGAGGCTACGCCAGACAGCCGAGTCGCCAGTCCTGGGCAAGCTTGTCGAGTTGCCGGCCATCCACAGCAGCGGTCGCCAATTCCCGACAGAGACGATCATCACAGCCATCCGCACCGATGGCCAAACGCGCTATAGCGCCTTCATCCGCGACATCTCCGAACGCAAGCGCATTGAGGAGGAGATGCGCGGTGCGCGGGAAGCGGCGGAAGCTGCAAGCCGCGCCAAGTCGGAGTTCCTGGCCATGGTGAGCCACGAATTCCGGACTCCGATGAATGGCGTAATCGGGCTCTCCAGCCTGTTGAACTCGACTAAGCTCGACGACGAGCAAGGCAAGTACGTGAAGGGCATAGAGGATTCGGCGAGCCGCCTCCTTGCGCTGCTGAACGAGATCCTCGAGTTCTCACGCGCTGAGGCAGGCCGGCTTGCGATCGAAAGCACGGACTTCGAGCTGGCACCGCTTCTCGAAAGCGCCGTGGACAATGTGAAAGTCCTGCTGGCCGACAAGCCGGTTGAGGTGCGCTTGTCCGTTGACGAGCGGGTTGCGCCATTTTTACAAGGCGATCCCAATCGCATCTACCAGATCTTGCACAATCTACTGGCGAACAGCGCCAAGTTTACTGCGCAAGGCCGGATCGAGGTCGACGTGCGCCGATCAGCGATGGCGGCTGCCGACTCGCAAAGGATCCGCTTCTCGGTGGCTGACACCGGGCCTGGCATTCCCGCGGAAATGCGCGAGAGGTTGTTCGAGCCGTTCGAGCAGGGCCGGGCCGATATTGCGAGGCGTTATGGCGGCTCAGGTCTCGGGCTGGCCATCTGCCGCCGCCTCGTGGATCTGATGGGCGGTGAGATCGGCTTCGAGAGCACGCTAGGCCGAGGCACGACGTTCTGGTTCGAGCTGCCGCTCGCGTGCTTCACACCCGACGGCGTTGCTCCTGTCGCGAAGGTGGAAATAGACGACGCTCAGCTGTCGCCGCTTCGCATCCTGGTCGCCGAAGACACACCGACTAGCCAGCTCGTTATCGGGAGCATGCTCGGCAAGCTCGGACATCATGTGCAGTTGGTCTCGGATGGCGCGGAGGCGGTCAATGCCGTGTCTACCGGTGCGTTCGACCTGGTTCTGATGGATGTCCAAATGCCCAATATGGACGGGCTGGATGCGACCCGGCGCATTCGGCAGCTACCAGGCTCAGTCGGGCGCATCCCGATCATTGCCCTGACCGCGCAGACGCTTCCCGTGAAGATCGCAGAGACCGTCGTCGCTGGCATGAGCGGGCACATCGCCAAGCCGGTGACCCAGCATCGCCTGCGCCAGGTCCTATCCGAAGCCAAGCGAGCAGAGCGAGCGCCGGCAGACATCCAGGCCC
This sequence comes from Hyphomicrobiaceae bacterium, assembly GCA_050249405.1. Taxonomy (GTDB): domain Bacteria; phylum Pseudomonadota; class Alphaproteobacteria; order Rhizobiales; family Hyphomicrobiaceae. The sequence continues at coordinate 4,505 of JBFWQN010000471.1, forward strand.
TGCAACCGCCCGTCGCCGCA
>JBFWQN010000472.1:0-4514 GCA_050249405.1 Hyphomicrobiaceae bacterium
CGAACGAGGCGTTGGCTCCTTTGACGACCGCCGCGTTCTCCTCGGGCGTGCCCGTCAGTCGGTTGCCGGAAGCGAACTTCGGCACGTCGGAGCGCATGAAGAACTGGGAGAAGCGCCCATTGCCGGTCAGGATCAGCTGCGTGCGCGGGTTCTCGCCGAACGCCGGGGACCGTTTGCCGTCGGCCGTGATGCTCTCGATGCTCACGACTTGCCAGACGCCGGTCAGCTGCTCGACGGTCTGGGCGGCCGCGGGCGGGCCGAGCAGCAAGAGCAGCGACGCCGCGGCGCCGGAGAGCTTCGCAATTGAAGAGTGCTTCATGGCTGTGCCTCGAGGGGAGTAGACGGGATTTTCATGCTAAGGGCTCGCACAGGCAGACGATACTTGAAACGGTAGGCCATGCCCCGAGCAGAGATTTGCGGTGCCCGCCTGGAGACGCGCCTCATTCCCGGCGCCGCCGACAAGCCCTGGCTGGTGCTGCTGCACGAGGGCCTCGGCTCGGTGTCGATGTGGCGCGATTTTCCGGCCAGGCTCGCACGGCGCCTGGACATGCCCGCGCTCGTCTACTCGCGACGCGGCTACGGCCAATCGGACGCCCTCGACGGACCGCGACAGCCGGACTTCATGCACCGCGAGGCGCTCGACGTGCTGCCGGCGCTGCTTGCGGCGCACGGCATCGAGCGGGCGCTTCTCGTCGGCCACTCGGACGGCGCCTCGATCGCCCTCGTCCATGCCGCTCATCACCCCGAGGTCGTGGCGGGGGCCGTGCTGATGGCCCCGCACGTGCTGGTCGAGACGATCTCGCAGCAGAGCATCGCCAAGATCGCGGAGAGCTACGAGCGGACGGATCTCAAGGCGCGGCTCGCCCGGCACCACGCCCACGTCGATGATGCGTTCCTCGGCTGGTCGCGGATCTGGCTCGACCCGCGCTTTCGCACATGGTCGCTCGGCCCCGAGTGCGCGCGGCTCGCGGTGCCGACGCTGCTCGTCCAAGGCGAGGACGACGAGTACGGAACGCTCGCCCAGCTCGACGCCATCGAGCAGGCGGCGCCGGTGAGGCCCGAGCGGCTGGTGCTCGCGGGGTGCGGGCATTCTCCCCATCGCGAGCGTGAGGGCGACGTGCTGGAGGCTATCGCCGGTTTCGCGGCGCGCTGCATCGGCTGAGCCGTGCTGGCCGTCGTCTGTGCGCGGGATCACAGCGTTGTCGAGGTCCGGCAGCTAGGGTCTCTGCATGGCGCCGCCCTGCGGCAGCATCCAGAGCACCCGGAGCAACTCATGAAGCCCTTCACCGAGACGAACGCCTCCGACATGCGCCCACTCACCCTCGAGGAATGCGAGCACGTCACCGGCGGTATCATCATTGTCGGCGGCAGCACGGCCCTCGGCGCCATGATCTGGCGTCCCCGTCTGGTCAGCCCCATCGTTTCGGTCGCCGGTCGCATCGGCTTCTGAGCCGTGGCTCGGACGGCCCCGGCCGGTAACCTATGGTCCCAGCCAGCAGCCAGATGGCATGGAGCCCGTCGCACGGCGGGCTCTGCTGCGTGGCAATCGGGCCGCTCATGTCGCGGTGTTCGGTCAATCGGTAGGAAAACCTGTCGATAGCTCGGCTGCACCTGTTGATCACGGCGCCATTACCTCCCGGTATCGAACGCAATCAACGGATTGCGAGTCGCCCCATGATCGATACTGCCGATGCCGTCGCCGATCGACGCCCAACGCCCCCTGGCCGGGTTGGCCAAGTGGCGGCAATTGCGCTGATGATCGTGCTTTCGGTTGCCCTCGCAGCATCCCTCCGCCTCCTCGCCGGAGTGCCCGAGCCGGTGTCCGCGCTGGCTGCCATCGCGTGCCTCTCGACGATGGTGGCGTTCGACGCCCTGTTACGCCGCTCGAAAGCCGTATCGGCAATGGAGGACGAGATCGGTCGCTTGCGCGCCGAGATCGCGGGTCTGAGAGGAGGGCCGCGACTGCGCGGAGCGCCCTCCGATTCGTCGATCCACCAGCCGGCGCCGTCTATGGGACAAGCGTCTCACGGATTGCGCCAGCCCGCACCGCCGTCTGCCCCACCGATGCCGCCGGCGCCTGGGCAGCCGCCACGGCAGGGACCGGGAACGGACTCGGTGGCTCAGTCATCCGCAGGCTCGGCTGATGGCCGGCAAAAGCTTGCGGGAGACGGCCCGCGGCCGGCACCATCCCTAACCGCGCCACCGGCCTCGCACGTGCCGTGGCCGGCCACCGCGTCCGGACCCTTGCCGATGCTGGGTGCACCATCGGCGCCGGAGCGACCGCGGGCCACCGAGCCGAGTGCAGCCTCGACCGAATCCCCCGCCGCATCTGCGGCAGTGACCGGGCTGACGCTGCCGCCCGATACGTTCGAGGGGCGGCCCGGCATCCGGCCGGACGACGCGGCCTGGCCACAGTCGGTGCCCAAGACGCCGACCGTGCCGCTCGACCTCGATACGATGCAGAATCTGATCGAGCAGTTGACCGAGCAGCTCGCGCAGCCACGCCCGGTGGAAGCCGAGGAGCCGGGCCACGGTGTGCGGTCCGGCGCGTCGGGAGAGGCGACGGCGACAGGCCCGGCGGCAGGCGGGCCAGCCTCGGCTGCGCCATCGTCCCCGCCTGCTCCTGCAGTGGCCTCGGCGCCCCCGTTGCGAGCCGTGGCCGCCGCTCCGGTTGCACCTCCGGCACCGCCGGTGGCTCATATCGCGCTCATCGCCGACGCCCTCGAGGCCAACCGCATGGATGTGAGTCTCGATCCCATTCTCGGGCTCGGCGACCGCAAGGCACGTCATTTCGAGCTGTCCGTGCGGCTTGTCACGGCTCACGGCCTCGAGCTGGGCGAGAAGGAGTACGGACCCGTTGCCGCCGGCTCCGGCCTTCTCGGGCGCATCGACGCCCAGAAGCTGTCGCGCGCGGCACAGGTGCTCGAGCGGCTGCGGAGCAGGGGCTCGCGCGCGGCGCTGTTTTCCTCGGTGGCCGGCGAATCCCTGACCGACGACAATTTCGCCGCTACGTTCACGGACATCCTCGCTACCGAGGAAGGCGGGGCCGAGCGTCTTGTCCTCACGTTCACCCAGGCCGAGGCTCGTCACTTCACGGCGGCCCATTGGCGCACGGTTGCCGACATGGCAGCGGTCGGGCTCCGCTTCGCCCTCTCCGACGTGACCGACCTCGACATGGATTTCGCGCTGCTGGGGCGGCACGGCTTCATCTTCGTGAAGCTCGACGCCAATGTCTTTCTGGAGGGGTTGCCGACTCCGTCAGGCCGCATACCCGCGAGCGACATCTGCCGTCATCTGGCCGGCCTCCGGCTCGGCGTGATCGTCGATGGCATAGCGGCCGAGCGCGATCTGGCCCGTGTGATGGGCTTCGGTGTGCTTCTGGGGCAGGGCACGCTGTTCGGCGGGCCGCGCTCGGTGGAGCTCGACCGCGACCGCCGCGCCGCCTGACAGCCCTGCAACGGCGGCGCCAGCAGTCTCGCGCGCGTTGGATCGGCGCAATTGCCGTGGCAGGATCGCGCCAGACATCCGCCACGGAGCTCCCATGCCATCGACCGACTACGCCCCGACCATCGCCGACGGCATCGCTCCGCTCGCACAGGGCATAGAGGCCTGGATCTCGGATATCTGGGGCGTGCTCCATGACGGGCTGGCTGCCTTTCCCGGAGCGGGGGCCGCGTGCGCTCGCTTCCGCGAGGCGGGCGGCACGGTCGTGCTCGTGACCAACGCGCCGCGTCCTGCGGCAGCGGTCGCTCGCATGCTGGACCGCTTGGGTGTTCCTCGTGCCGGCTGGGATGCCATCGTCACCTCGGGCGATGTCTCGCGCGGCATCCTCGCCGACTATGCCGGGCGGTGCGTTCACCACATGGGGCCGCCTCGCGATGCCGGTATCCTAGATGGTCTCGACGTTCGCCTCGGCGGTCCGGACGAGGCCGAGGTGGTACTGTGCACGGGGCTGCTCGACGACGAGCGCGAGACGCCGGAGGATTATCGCAGTGTGCTCGAGCGCCTTGCCCGGCGTGCCGTTCCGCTGGTCTGCGCCAACCCGGACCTGATGGTCGAGCGCGGGCCGAGGCTGGTGCCGTGCGCTGGGTCGCTCGCTGAAATCTACCGATTGCTGGGTGGTCCGGTGCTGTTCGCGGGCAAGCCGTACCCCGCGATCTACGCCGAGGCCTATGCCGAGATCGAGCGGGCGAGAGGCACCCGACTGCCGAAGGAGCGCATGCTGGCCATCGGTGACGGCATGCGCACGGACGTGGAGGGCGCGGGGCGTGAGGGCTTACGCTGCGTATTCATCGCGAGCGCGCTCCACATCGACGACCGTCGGTCATTCGATGCCGGACATCTCGCGGAGCTGTTCGCCGGCCATGCCTATCCGCCGGCCGTGGCCATGCGGGCGCTGCGCTGGTAGCCACGCGAGCCGATCGTCCTCGGACCGAAGCCGCGATCGGCGAGCCTATTTGCCGGTCGCGACCACGCCGCATGCGATGCGGGCGCCGGCGCTGTCCATGTCGGTG
>JBFWQN010000473.1:0-4503 GCA_050249405.1 Hyphomicrobiaceae bacterium
AACGACGCGCTCCAGACAGTGCCAGTATGGGCTTTCAAGAGGGCGATCTCGTTTCCGCTCTCGGAATCCCACACCCGCGCCGTGTTGTCGTCTGACGCGGTCACGATCCGACGACCATCCGGGCTGACCGACGCGCTCCTGACAGTGCCAGTATGGGCTTTCAAGAGGGCAATCTCGTTTCCGCTCTCGGAATCCCACACCCGCGCCGTGTTGTCGTCTGACGCGGTCACGATCCGACGACCATCCGGGCTGAACGAGGCAATGCGGACCGTGGCTTCGTGTGCCGAGAGCACCGCGCGGGTCCGGCTGTCGAATATCGCACGAGTTGCCGGGCTCCACAGCTCGGGAACGAGATCGAGGCCGAGGTCGTCGGCAAGAACGGCCCCGGCGGCCGCCAGCCGCAGCGCGTGCTCGGAAAACCCGTCCTGCAGCGCCTGCAGTGCCGGCTTGACGAAGGCGCGACCGATGATTTTGCGCTGGCTGTCCCGCTCTTCCGTCTCCTTCGCGGAGCAGGCAGCGATGAAGCGCGCAACGGGATGTCGCTTCTCCGCGAGCGCTTCGAATTCGGGCTTCTTCAGCAGGGCCAGCGCTGCTTCGAGGCGCGGACCACGCCGAGCGGCAATGGCGGCGGCGATGGCCGTTGCGTTGCCGGCTTCGGTTGCCGCTGCCCATTCTGCCGCCTCGCGCAGGACCTCGTCGCGCAGGCGCAACTCGCCCGCCGACGCCTCGATCCAGCTCTTGACCGGCTCGACCCGGAGCAGCGCCTCGTGCGCGATCTCGAGAGCGGAGTCACCTTCGCCCCCACCCCGCGAAAGCAAACGCACATTGGGATGCGACAGTGCATCGGCAAGCAGGATGAGGTGCGCGTCTCCCCGGGTCGCCCGCGATTGCGGGGCGATCCGCCGCTTGGCGGCGCCCGTCTCTCCCGCAGCGGGATCCCAGGTGGCCAGCTCGGGAATGAGGAGGCGCCGCAACGTGTCGTCGGTGCCCGCCACGCCAGCGAGCCTGTAGGCCTCGATGAGTGCCTGCTCGACCGCGGCGCCGTCGCCCCCCGCGCGGCCGTACTTGGCCTCGTAGTCGTCGAGCGTGATCGGGCTCTTGCCGCGACACTCCTCGAAAAGCTGGTCCAGGGTCAGCGCGAGCAGCGGCAGGGCGTCAGCGCCGGTGAACGTCTCGACCAGCCGGTCGACAAGTGCCGGCGCAATCACCTCGCGCTCGGTTTGAAGGGCAACCTGCGCGGGGCGTCGGATCACCTCGCGGTAGGCGGTTTGCGACATGGGATGCAGCGGAAAGGTCTGCTCGTCGAGACCCGCCGTGACGAGGGCACGCGCGAGGGCGTCGTGGCTGTCGGTGCGGATGGTTGAAACGAGCAGCACATCGAGGCCGTCGGGGCGCTTGCCAATCATGCCGAGAAGGGCAGCGAGCACCCGCTGCGCCTCGCTCCCGGCCTGCGCGTTGGCAGCGTCGAACAGCTCCTCGGCCTGATCGATCCCGAGCACGACCGCGCCACCGGCTCCGGCAGCGCGGGCAGCCTCTGCAAGCACCCTCGGGACCGTCTTGTCGAGGGCGTCGGCCTGCAGCACTCGGCGGATGTCGGCCGGAGCGACGGTGCGACCACGCTTTCGGTACCAATCGGCAAGCGCGTGAACCAAGCCGGTCTCGCCATCGTAGAGGATGCTCCGTCCCGGTCGCATCACGACGAGCGGCGTCATCCCGGCATGACGCGCTAGGCGCGGCCAGAGGCCAGCGCGGAGAAAGGATGATTTGCCAGCGCCCGAGGCGGCGAGGATGGTGAAGACGCGGGGCCGTTCAGTGCCGCGCCGCAAGGCGTCGATCTGCTCGACGGCAGCGGTGATCTGGGCGTCCCGACCGAAGAACACGCCCGCCTCCGTCTCGCGGAAGGCCTCGAGGCCCGGATAGGGCGACGGCCGGTCAGGCTCGCGGGGCGTCCAGTCGAAAGCCTCGGGCTTCACCCCGGCGGCCCTGAGGTCGCGCTCGATCTTTTCGAGGGCCTCCGTGTTGAGGGGGATGTCGTCCTTGCGCGCGGACGTTTCCCCGGGACGGCCGGGTAACTCGGCCGTGATCAGCGTTCGACCACCGGCGGCGCCGAGGTCGACGATCTGGTACTCTCCGAAGCCCTGCTCGCGCAGCTCCTGCCGTGTCAGCGCACGAGCAATGGCGACGATCACGGCCCGGGTTCGACCGGGATCAGCCTCCTTGAGCGTCTCGGCGACGCGGCGCTCGACCTGCGACTCCTTAGAGGAGAGCCACTCCGGCGAGGCCAAGCAGAGGATGGCCGCAGAGCTGGCGTTGGCCTTGGCCAGCGCCTCCTTCCAACGCTGCGTGGTCGGAATGCCGTCGACGCTGAAATCGAGGAAGATGTCGGTGCGGTACCAGCCGCGACGCGTCAGATGACTGCGGACGGCCTCGGCAACGAGGTCGTCCTTGGAAGAATGACTGATGAAAATCTGTGGCATGCCCAGGCCCCCGGCTGAGCAACATAGTGGGTAGCATCAGCCAGGGGAACTATGGGGTGTCCGGCACTTCGAGTTTGAGCAAGCCATGGTTGTAAGCGGATCAGCACGTCGCTTGCCATGGCAAAGGATCAGCCATGGCCTCATTTCCTAGAGGCTGGCAGCGACCCGAGAATCGCTCGTAGCTCACTGAGCAACCAGCCAGTGCACCGGCCGCCAGGATCCCGCCGTCTCGGGGGGAGGTTGCCCTGTGATTCCCATCTTCTCAATGTGCACGGATGCTTGCCAAACAGCTCCGCTGCCTCTTGGAGCGGCACGAAGCGAACCTCCAGCGCTTCGGCAACCTGAACTGCGCCGGGAGCGGAGGACTGCACCCCCGGCACCAACAGTTTGCCTACCTCGGCGCTCACGGCAACGGCGATGGCGTTGACCGCGCTCGCGAACAATCTCTCTCCCCTCTCTATCGTTGGATCGGGCACGACGGTGAGCTTGGCTTCCATCTCATGGCGGAGCGCACGATTGCGTCTCATTTGATGTCTCCTGCATAACAGCTGGACGACATAGCCCATAGAGGACCTCAATATCAATTAAGTTATTGTTTTATCTGAGATATAATGATGGCGACCATCGACAGATGCTTCACTCCATCCCCTTGATGCATTTAAGAATTGTCACTTTACATCGTCATCGATCATTTGTTGCAGTTTTACATCAGTGATTTTAGGTTTTTTCCATGCCGCGTGAGGTGCCTCTGAGCCTTGTGATGTTGTAGGCGCGCAGGCGGTGCGCTGTGCTCCCGTCGCCCATTCCGCGCAAGACGCAGCCTCTAGTTGCAACCGCATCATCGCCCTGATGTGATGATCGAGCCAAATCGCGCTCTCCGGGTGGTTCAGCTGCCGCATGTTAAAATTGCATTAAAACCGCGTCCCCGCCAACTCGGTGGCTAGGCGGGAGAGTGGCGATAAAGTAGCCAAATCATTTGGTTAGGGTGGTGGGCCCGGCAGGACTCGAACCTGCAACCAAGCGGTTATGAGCCGCCGGCTCTGACCATTGAGCTACAGGCCCCCGTAGCGAGCGCCTCTATAGCAGACTTCGCGAGGCGCTTGGAAGGCGATGGCAATACCCTTCCGCCGCACGCGGCTGGAGGCTAGGTTGCCGCATCACGCGATCCCCACATGCGACGAGGCGAGACAGCGATGCGGCACGGTGGCAAGATTCTGGTCGATCAGCTCGAGGCACAGGGCGCGTCGGCCGCCTTCACGGTGCCGGGCGAGAGCTTTCTCGCCGCCCTCGACGGGCTGCACGACAGCAATCGCATCAAGACCGTGATCTGCCGCCAGGAAGGTGGCGCGGCGATCATGGCCGAGGCCTGGGGCAAGGTGAAGGGCGAGCCCGGCATCTGCATGGTGACGCGCGGGCCGGGCGCCGCCAACGCGATGGCCGGGTTGCATATCGCGCAACAGGACTCGACGCCGATGATCATGTTCCTCGGCCTTCCCGGCGAGAAGCACGAGGACCGCGAGGCATTCCAGGAGATCGAGACCAAGTCGCTGTTCGGCTCGTTCGTGAAGTGGGCGGCCGTCATCCGCTCGACCGATCGCATCCCGGAGTACGTGAGCCGCGCTTATCACACGGCGATGAACGGCCGCCCCGGTCCCGTCGTGCTCGGGCTGCCCGAGGACATGCTCTCGGCCAAGGGCGAGGCGGGTGACGCCAAGCCGGCGCGCTTCGCCATTCCCTCGCCCTCGGCGGGCGACGAGGCCGCGATCGCGGCGGCGCTTGCCAAGGCCCAGCGCCCTCTGGTGATCGTCGGCGGTCCGGGCTGGAGCCGGGACATCCAGAAGAAGGTGCAGGCTTTCGCCGAGCGGCTCGACCTTCCCGTCGCCGCCTCGTTCCGCTGCCAGGACTATATCGACAACCGGCATCCCTGCTACGTGGGTCACGCCGGCATCGGGCTCGACGCCAAGCTCGCCGACGCCATCAGGAACGCCGATCTCCTCTTGGTGATCGGCTCGCGCCTCGGCGAGAT